>JAZGGT010000077.1:0-6803 GCA_036480555.1 Bacteroidales bacterium
TCGCGGCTTTACCCGGACCGTAAAGGAAGTTATGTTGTTCATATACGCCTATTGCCTCAAGTGTGGACGGCATATTGGCTCCTTCTGAAATAACCATACAGCCTTTGCTGACAAGCTTTTTAGCATCCTCTTCATTGATCTCATTTTCGGTTGCGCTCGGGAAGGCAGCCTCCCCTTTGATGCTCCAGGGGCGTTCTACTTCATGATA
Organism: Bacteroidales bacterium; assembly: GCA_036480555.1. GTDB lineage: Bacteria > Bacteroidota > Bacteroidia > Bacteroidales > SM23-62 > SM23-62. Next base: position 209 of record JAZGGT010000077.1, read on the forward strand.
CTGGCATTCATACTTTTCAGCATCTATCCCTTCTGGATCATGAATAAATCCTGCCGAGTCTGAGAGGGTAACAACCCTGCCGCCCTGCTGGTTTATTTTTTCGGAAGTGAACTGTGCCACATTTCCTGAACCCGATACAATGCATGTTTTTCCCTTCAGTGATTATCCCTTGGTTTGCATCATCTCTTCAGCAAAATAGACAGCTCCGTATCCTGTGGCCTCCGGCCTGATTAGGCTGCCTCCCCACTCAATACCCTTTCCGGTAAGTACACCGGTAAATTCGTTTCGGATCCTTTTATATTGCCCATACAGGAAACCGATCTCAAGACCGCCAACACCAATGTCCCCGGTGGGAACATCGGTGTTAGGACCGATATGCCTGCATAATTCGGTCATAAAACTCTGGCAGAAACGCATGACTTCATTATCTGATTTTCCTTTTGGATCGAAATCGGATCCACCCTTACCACCTCCGATAGGAAGCGTGGTCAGGCTATTTTTAAAAACCTGTTCGAAGGCCAGGAATTTCAGGATACCAAGATTAACGGTAGGATGGAACCTTAAGCCTCCTTTATAGGGTCCGATGGCTAAACTCATTTCTATCCTGAATCCTCTGTTTATTTGGACTTCCCCAACATCATCCAGCCAGGGAACGCGGAAGATCAGAACCCGCTCAGGTTCGGTAATCCGCTCGAGGATCTTGGCATGTTTGTATTTAGGATTTTCCTCAACAAATGGGATCAATGATTCCGCTACTTCATGAACTGCCTGGTGAAATTCAGGTTGAGCAGGATTTTTTGCCTTGATTAAAGACATGAACTGTTCTACGCTGGGATGCATGATAATAAATTTGATAAGTATCCACAAAGATTAATAAAAACGATTCATACGAATAATAATTATTTTTCGTACAGATCATCTGTGATGATGCAGAGTAGCTGATATTTTCAGTCTTTCAACATGAAAGACAAACAGGGATGTATCATGGAGGAACCTGATGTTTACAGAATTGCCCTTGGCATGATCCCGGGGATCGGGGGTATTACGGCTAGAAAAATCCTGGCCTATACCGGAAGTGCAGAAGCCGTGTTTTCAGTCCCGAAAAAAACCCTGCTGGCTATACCCGGTGTGGGTGATCTGCTGGCCGACAGGATCCGCAACACAGCGATCCTTGACCAGGCAAGGCGGGAGCTTGAATTCATCAATAAAAGGAGGATAACATGTCTGCTCTATGGGGAGAATGCATATCCGGAGAGGCTTCTGGACTGTTATGATGCTCCAATGTTGTTATATATGCTGGGTCAGGTAAACCTGAATGGAAACAGGATTATCAGTATAGTGGGGACCAGGCGTCCCGGGTCATATGGTATGGATATGTGCAAATGTCTGGTAAGGGACCTGGCCTCCATGAACCGGGAAATGGTTATTGTGAGCGGACTGGCATACGGGATTGACCATTGTGCCCATAAATCAGCCTTGGAAAACGGGCTGAATACGGTTGCCGTACTTGGACATGGACTCAAATACATGTATCCGGCACTGCATCGCCAGGTAGCCACAAAGATCACCCGGCAGGGTGCCCTGTTGACTGATTTTGCAAGTGATCAAAAACCGGAAAGAAATAATTTCATCAGGCGCAACCGTATTATCGCCGGTCTGTCAGACGTTACCATAGTGGTACAGTCAGGCCATAAGGGTGGAGCCCTGATCACGGCTGATATTGCCAATTCCTACCACCGGGATGTATTTACTTTTCCTGGCAGGGTGGGTGATCCGGCCTCGGCCGGTTGCAACCAGTTGATAAAAACACATAAAGCTGCCCTGATTGAAGGAGCCGGTGATGTGGCTTACCTGCTAGGATGGGATACTGACCATGCGGCTGAAATTGAAAAACCGGAGAAACTATTCCACGGGCTTTCAGATAAGGAAAAACAAATCATAGAAATCCTCAGGTCTGAAGGTCATGTATCATTGGACAGGATAAGCCTGAAATGCAGTATCCCACTCAGCAGGATTTCAGGGATCCTGCTTAATTTGGAGCTTGCAGGATTGATCAAATGCCTGCCCGGGGATGTCTATTGTACAGATGGATAACCCCGGTCAACTGCGGACATATAAAGACAGTTGCTGCTCAAGCCGGGACAATTCATCCCGGGTCAGTGAAGTGACCCCGATAGGGGGATATTTGGCCACGTTTCTCTTTACATGCTGATGCAGGATCAGTACTTTTTTCAGTCCCAGGTTAGTTTTGATTATCTCGTACTTTGCCAGGGCGGTTTTGGGAATTTGCACGGCTCTTTTTTTCCGGCCAAGAGGGCGTATTGGATAATACCTTATGATGAGCTTATCACCTTTGTCATTGAAATAGAAATAATTCAGTCCCCTTAGCCAGGAACCCCCTACCAGCAGGATATAGATCGCTGTCACCAGTATGATCCACTGATACTGGGTAATTCCCAGCAGTTCGGGTTTAAACCAGTTGGTTGCCAGCATGGCAACTATTATCATAACAATAATGATGGCAATAAACAATTTCCTCAGGAAGATTCTGATAACGGTTTTTTGGTTTTCGATAGTCATATATGTTATGGCTTGTTTCTTCTGCGTTTGCGTTCTTCCATGATCAAGGAGAGTTCCCGGCTGGTTTGTCCGGCCATTGAGGTATTCTCCTCGGTCCTCCTGATAAGGTAGGGCAATACATGCCGGACAGGTCCGTATGGAAGGTATTTTGCCACATTGTAACCCAGGTGTGAAAGGTTGAAACTGATGTGGTCACTCATCCCATATAACTGAGAAAACCAGCATCGGTCATCATCTGTGCGAATACTTTTTTGTTCCATCAACCGGGTGAGATACATACTGCTATTCTCGTTGTGTGTGTCATTGAAAATAGACACCCTGTCAATATTCTCAACAGCAAATTTGAGTGCAGCATCATAATCCCTGTCGGTACTCTCCTTATCAGGATGGATGGGAGAAGGATATCCTCCTTCCTCGGCTCTTTTCCTTTCCCTCTCCATATATGCTCCGCGTACAAATTTAATGCCCAGGTAAAAGTCTTTTTCTCTGGCTCTGTCAAGGTCTTCCCTGAATACATCCATACGGTCCCACCTGTACATCTGGTAAGTATTGAAAACAATAGCCTTCCGCCTGTTATATTTTTCCATCATGTCCATGACTACCTCATCAATATAATGCTGGTAACAAAAATCCTCGGCATCAATCATGATCCTGACATCATTATCAAATGCCGTTCGGCAAAGCTTCTCAACGCGCTGTCGGAAAAGATCTGCTTCTTTCTGCTCTTCGATGGTCAGGGAGTCACCTAAACTCCTTTTTTTCAGGACCTCATTGAAAATGAATGCAGTTGGTTTGAAAACGGCAAAAGGGATATCCTTATTTCCTTTTGCGTTGATAACTGTTCGTAATGTTTCCTCCATGGCGGCTTGAATCTGCCCTGGATTCTCCCCGCCTTCTACAGAGTAGTCAAGCACTGATTTAACATTGTACCCGGACAATTTCCGGATGGTGGGTATACAATCCCCTATGGTTTCTCCTCCGCAAAAATGACTGTATATGGTTGGTTTTACAATCCAGCTGATAGGAATGCGAATATTTATGGCAAGATTTGACAAAAACCCTCCCACTTTCACAAGTGTCCTGTTGGATATGGCTTTGAATAATATATTAGCCCTCCAGAGGTCCCTGTTTGATTTGATCTTAAAGGCAATTTCCGTACTGCTGAATGAGATCATAGCTATCTGGTAAGATAATCGACCCTGTTGATACACTGTTCATTAATAATTATGAACAAAGAAAAGGCCTTGGAACAATAAAATCCATGACAAAGATCAATTCTGGATAAAATTCCTACTTTTGAGCGGGCAATTATATATATTGTACAACATGCGGTATCGGTTGGAAAAGGATCATTTGAGCCTGATTGGAAGGGTAAGGCTTCCCGCATCAAAAAGTATCAGTAACCGTCTGTTGATACTCAACTCACTGGCCGAAAAACCGGTTACCATAAGAAATCTTTCAGAAAGTGATGATACACAGGTTATGCTGCGTGCACTGGCTCTGCCATCAGAAGTGATAGATGTCGGGCATGCCGGTACAGTTATGCGTTTCCTGACCGCCTTCCTGAGTATCCGGGAAGGAAACCATATCCTTACCGGTTCTGAACGTATGCAAAACAGGCCCATCAAAGAACTGGTTGATGCCTTGAACAGCCTGGATGCAGCCATCTCCTATACCGGGAAGGAGGGGTATCCCCCTCTCTCTATTCAGGGGAGGTCTCTTGAGGGTGGAGAAATAGTCATTGACAGTAGTATCAGCAGCCAATATATCAGTGCTTTGATGATGATAGGTCCGGTCCTTCGCAAAGGCCTGAAGATCCATCTTCAAAAAGAAATGGTGTCCTCTTCTTATATCAGGCTTACCAGGGATATTATGCTGGAACTTGGTATTCCTGTAATATTTTCTGGGACCACTATACAGATTCCATATCATGAAATAAATGGCAGGGATATATTGGTGGAGGCAGACTGGAGTGCAGCCAGTTACTGGTATGCAATGGCGGCATTTGCTGAAAGGGTTGAGCTGGAAATAGAAGGACTTTTTGCAGAGAGTTACCAGGGAGATGCCGTACTGCCAGAACTATTCGCTGGCTTTGGTGTGCAGACCGAGTACTTCCCCGGAGGGATCAGACTGAAAAGAACAGAAAGGACAATTCGTGAACTCAGCTTTGATTTTCGTGAAAACCCGGACCTGGTCCAGACCATGGTTGTGCTCTGCGGATTGCTTGACATTCCCTTTCAGTTCAGCGGTACCATGACCCTGAAGATAAAAGAAACAGACAGGGTACTTGCTCTCTGTCAGGAAATGGGCAGGCTGGGGATACTACTGGAAGCAGATCAAAATGGAAGCTGGATTCGATGGGATGGCAAAAACAAGGTGGGAAATGAAAGCAGTCCTTGCATCCTGACCTACCAGGATCACAGGATGGCCATGGCATTTGCGCCTGCAGCCATGAAGATTCCCGGACTGATCATTGAAGATCCCGGGGTGGTCCATAAATCCTATCCTCGTTTCTGGGATGATCTTAAATCAGTGGGGTTTGCTTTCCGTGAAATTTAGGCCTGTCTTTTGTCCCGGAAAAAATTACTCATAAGCTCCCCACAAGCCTCATCCATGACACCGGCCTTCACTGTCGTTTTAGGATGTATAATATCCTGTATGATCCGGCTGTAACCTGCCTTAGGATCAGCTGCCCCGTAAACGATCCGATCAATTTGTGCCCATGTAGAGGCAGAAGCACACATGACACATGGTTCCAGGGTAACAAACAGGGTGCACTGGTTCAGGTATTTTGTCCCCAGTGTGTTTGCGGCAGCCGTGATTGCCAGCATCTCAGCATGTGCCGTAACATCTGACAATGCTTCGGTCTGGTTATGTGCCCGGGCAATGATCCGCTGCTCGGCAACGATGACTGCTCCGACAGGGATTTCCTTTTTCTCGAGTGCTCTATGTGCCTCTTTCATGGCCTCATTCATAAAATACTCATCAGAGAAGAGAGGATACATCATGAATTATTCCCTTTTCTTGTTATTTTCGCAAAGTAATAAGAAAACCTGATCAATAAAACACATTATGTACAGAACACACACCTGTGGGGAATTAAACCTTGAGCAACTGAACAAACACATAAGCCTGGCCGGATGGGTCCAGCGTTCACGGGACCTGGGAGGGATGACCTTTGTGGACCTGAGGGACCGGTACGGCATTACCCAGCTCGTTTTCAATATGGAAGAGAACCGCGACCTGTGCCTGGAAGCAAGGAAACTGGGGAGGGAGTTTGTTATCCAGATCACCGGTAAGGTGACTGAGCGCAGTAACAAGAATCCCAAATTGCCTACTGGTGATATTGAGATTGTCATCGAAACATTACGGATCCTGAATCCTGCAGAGGTACCTCCTTTTACCATTGAAAATAAGACAGACGGGGGTGATGATCTCAGAATGAGATACAGGTATCTTGACCTCCGGAGACCCACGATCAGGAAGAACATGGAATTGCGGCACAGGATGGCACAGGAAGTAAGAAGGTACCTGGATTCCCAGGGTTTTTTCGAAGTGGAAACACCATTTTTGATCAAGACCACACCAGAGGGGGCGAGGGACTTCGTCGTACCTTCCAGGATGAACCTGGGTCAGTTCTATGCATTACCACAGTCTCCCCAGACTTTTAAACAGCTTCTCATGGTGGCCGGTTATGACCGTTATTTTCAAATTGTCAAGTGTTTCAGGGATGAAGACCTGAGGGCTGACCGGCAGCCGGAATTTACCCAGATCGACTGTGAAATGTCTTTCGTCGACCGGGATGATGTGCTGGATGCTTTTGAAGGACTTGCAAAGCATCTGTTCAGGGAGGTCCTGGATGTGGAGATCGAAGGGGCTTTCGAAAAGATGCCATATGACACCGCCATTGCTGAATATGGTACGGATAAGCCTGACCTCAGATTTGGAATGAAAATCAAAGAGCTTACATCATTGGTCCAGGGGAAAGAATTCCAGGTATTTGACAGTGCAGAAT
>JAZGGT010000078.1:0-2019 GCA_036480555.1 Bacteroidales bacterium
GCAGGTTCGGACAATACAACCGCTTGCAACGGGTCCTGTTCAACCGGATAGGTTATGAGGATGTGAAGATCATCTCTCCTTCCAATGATACCTCCTACGAGGATCTGGGGGGGGAAAACGGGGGTAAATTGAGGTTCAGGGCCTGGAAAGGTTTTGTTGCAGTCGATATACTGCGTAAACTCAAACAGGAGAGAAAACCCTATGAAGCAGTAGAGGGTTCCATTGAGAAAGTTTACCAGGAATCACTCCAGGCCATAATCCGGTCCATTGAGAACGGGGCAGGGGACCTGACAAAAACATTGCATGAGGCCGGAAAAAAATTCCTCAATGTGCCGCTTGTCAACGGCGAACGAAAGCCTGTGATAGCAGTTGTCGGTGAGATCTTTATGCGGGATAATGCATTCTGCAGTGGATTTCTTGTGCAGCGACTGGAAAAATTCGGGGCAGAAACATTTATAGCTCCATTCTCTGAATGGATTGCCTATTCTACCATACGATGGACCAGGGACAGTCGGTGGAAGGGTGATTACAAAGGGATTATGAAATCAAAAATTCAATCATATGCACAGGAGGTTTCAGCCAGGCAATTATACAGGGCTGTCAATGGAATGATTGATGAATCCAGGGATTTCTCCGTAAACGAGATGCTAAATTCCTGCGGAGCTTATATCCACAAGCACTATGACGGGGACCCGGCGCTAAACCTTGGAAGTTCAGTGCTCCTGGCACAAACCGGTATCTCCGGCATTGTGAATATCCTGCCATTCACCTGTATGCCCGGGACCGTAGTATCTGCTGTATCAAGGCAGTTTAAAAAGGACCATGGTGACCTTCCATACCTGAGTATCCCCTACGATGGACAGGAAGATACCGCCATTGAGCTTCGGTTGCAGGCATTCATCCACCAGGCCCAGGAATATGCAAAAAAGCACGGGCTTGATAAAGTGGAGACCCTGGATTGAGGTTTACCAAAAACTATAATCAATCACATCACTGGGTGTAAGATTGATACACCTATTGGAAAAATCTGTTTTCTGCAATTCTACAGATGGTGTGATAAATGGGCTGATGATATTCCTGTACCTCAGGAGTACTAAGGGATGGGACACATATTGCAATATCACAGTATTGTTTCATTCTACCTCCATTTTCACCCGTCAAACCTATGACAGTCAGTCCTTTTGCTTTAGCGGTAATAGCAGCATCAACAATATTTTGAGAATTTCCTGAGGTACTAATGGCGATCAGTACATCATTTTTTTGCCCATAGCCGGCAATTTGCTGGGCAAAAACAAGATTGGCATCCATATCATTGGATATAGCAGAATATAGGGCTGAATGTGCATTCAGGGATATAGCGGGCAGGGCATTTTGCAACCTGTCCGCAATGAAGGCTCCTCTTTCTCCGGATACTGATTTCAGGCTGCCTTCGAGGGTTTTATCAATGGGACGTTTCCTTTCAAAGCTCTTCATAAGCTCTCCGACAATATGTTCCGCATCTGAACAACTGCCCCCGTTCCCACATAATAAAAGCTTCCCATGATTTGAGTAACAATTGATTACTGCTTTGCAAGCCTCCAGGATATCGTATTTGCAGTCTTCCAGAGCAGGATAACGGCTGATCATATCATTTAATATATCTTCTTCTTTCATGAGTATTATTTTATTTATTTAATGCAACAGATAATGCAGCATAATCGCCAATATTATCACCTAGAGCGCAGGCATTTGCGTCATTCTGAACCTCAACACATACATCAAATTCCTGCTTAAAAATTTCAACAATTGGCACTGAATCCCACCCGGGCAGATTGGGAGGAGAATATATAATCCCTTTTTCTGAATCAAGCGGCCCCCCACAGCTGATCCCAATTTTGACTAAATTGTTCTTCTCATACTTCCTGAAGAGGGTGTATGTGTGAGTTTTTGCATTCATGTTCATTCAATAAATATTATTTGTTCATCAGCAGGTCCAGTAGTCTGTCTGTTTGTGAAAAGTCGGGTATGATAATCTGTGCC
>JAZGGT010000079.1:0-5215 GCA_036480555.1 Bacteroidales bacterium
TATGATGTCTTACGAGAGGAGCGACTCGATAGAATGAAGCAACTTGGAATCATTCCATCTGAGGCACAAGCTTTTCCCCGCTTGCCAATGATACCTGCCTGGGAGGATCTGACTCCTGAAGAAAAAAAAGTGAAAGCCAAACAAATGGAGATATACGCTGCCATGGTTGAAAATGTTGATTTTCATGTGGGAAGACTATTTCAGTATTTAAAAATATCAGGTATGTATCAAAATACCATTATATACTTCTTCTCGGATAACGGCGCAAACGGTGCAGAGATGCATATGTACCCCGGAACAGATGAGGCTTGGGTAAAAAGGAATTCAGATAATCGATTTGAGAATTTGGGGCGTCAATATTCCCGTATTGCACAGGGTATGGCCTGGGCTCAGGCCAGCATGACTCCATTTCGTCTCTTTAAAGCTCTTCCCAGTGAAGGCGGTATTCGCTCACCATTGATCGTTCGAACACCCGATATAGCCACTCCGGGAAGCCGGAGTGATGCATTCACCCATGTTATGGACATAGCTCCCACGATTCTCGACCAGGCAGGAGTTGAGCATCCTGGAACTTCCTACAAAGGACAAAAGATCCATCCCTTGCGTGGACGATCCATGATGAATGTATTAAGCGGAAAATCAGAGTGGGTATACGACAACGATACCCCCGTTTGCTGGGAGCTTTTCGGCTTTAAGGCGGTGCGCAAAGGTGATTTCAAATTACTATGGCTCCCGGAGCCATTAGGGAATGATGATTGGCAACTTTATGATCTTTCGGAAGATCCTGGGGAGTTGAACGACTTGTCTCAACAGTTTCCGGAAATTCGTTCTGATATGATAGAGATTTGGGATCAATATGCGACCGAAACAGGTGTAATCTTACCGCCAGGAGGTTCCCTGAGACCCATGGAACCAAGTGTTCAAGCTGATTAAGGGCACTCTTCAATTTGTGATCGAATCCCTGATTATTTGCTCAGGATCTTGAATTCGACGCGGCGGTTTTTGGCCCGCCCCTCAGCTGTATTATTTGGCGCTACCGGTTGTGAGAATGCATAACCCTTGAATTCCAGCCTGTCGACTGCAGTCCCCCGTTCTGTCAGATAATCAACGACAGCCTGAGCCCTGGCCTGTGACAACCGCGTATTGAGCCGCAGGGATCCCGTGTTGTCTGTATGGCCTGATATTTCCATCCTCACAGACGGGTTACCGTTCATGAATTCCATTACCTGTTCAAGCTGGGGAAATGATTCAGGTTTAAGCGTTGCCTTATTGAGTTCGAAGAAAATATTTTCCAGGATTACGGTAGCCCCCACTTCGATAGGGTCCAATCCGAAATTCTGTGCAATTACCTCATCTGGATCTTTTACTGACAGATCCAGTATATCCAGGTAAAACATGTAATCCCTGGCCACGACCTCCACCCCGTATGCCTTGCCTTCCGGAAGGCTTGCATCATAATATCCGCTGTCATTTGACAGGGTAGTAGCAATGACCTTGCTTATATCCACATCGATGAAATCAAGTTTTGCCCGGACCCCTTCATTGGTCTTGTTATTATATACTTTACCTGACAACAGGTAGGCCGATACTGTTAGCGGAGCAGCGGGGACAAAGAACCCGGTCTTGCCGTCTGTATCCATCCCGGCAATCAATATATCCTCGGTGCTCATCAGCATCTCCTTTTCCTCTCCCAGGAATACGATTTTGTAAATATCCCGTCCGCCATAGCCCCCCATCCTGTTTGCAGAATAATAAGCAATACGCTCATCATTTGTGACCTTATAAAACACATCATCATCGGGGGAATTCACGGGGTAACCCATATTTTTAGCCGGACTCCATTCTCCCATGCCATTACGATCTGACCTGAAAACATCAAATCCACCCATGGTATTATGTCCTTTCGAAGAAAAATACAATGTATTGCCATCGGGAGATATAAAAACCCCTTCCTCGTCATATTTGGTGTTTATCTCCTTCCCTATATTCACAGGATCTTTCCATTTGCCCTGTGCATCCTGCTCCGATACCAGTATATCCTTACCCCCCTGTGTTATCTTTTCATTATTGGAAACAAAATAGAAGGTTTTGCCATCGGGACTAAAACACATGGTGGTTTCCCGGTGTTTTGACCTCAGCTTGCCGGGAATGTTTTTAGGGGAGGTCCATTTTCCTTCCTTCATCTCTGACCTGAATACACCGCCACCGCTTTTATGTCCCTGGTAGAGATAAAGCGTCCTGCCGTCAGGGGAGACCGCAACGGCAGCCGTATTATGGTTGACATGATTTACGGGTTTTCCCATGTTCCTTGCTGGCTTCCACTCTTCCCCTGTGGCTGAGGCGACATATATATCCTCATAATGCTTGTTGTCAAGGGGGCTCCTTTTGGCCTTTTCATTATGATTCCTCCGGCTGGTAAAATATATGGCCGTATCGGCGGCAGCAAAAATGGGATTATAATCATCACCGACCGAATTGATCTGTTCACCCATATTATTGATGATCACCCGCTCAGGCTTGGCAACCAGGGCCTTCCCGTTCTCACATTCGGCTATCAGCTTATCAATGGTCGCGGCCTCCAGGGCTCTCTGCTTGGGGTCGAGGGACTCCTTGTATTTCTGGTACTGATTTATTGCCTCATCAAAACTAAGCGTCATTTGATAAGCTTTCGCACCCATCAACCTGATGTCGGGAGAAACATTTTCATCGATCAGGAAAGCTTTTTCCAGGTATTTGATTGATTCGAACTTATCATCTGAAAACAGATAACAAATCCCGATTTTATAATTCAGCGCCGGATCATCCGGATTATACTGGGCAGCGAAAAGATAATATTCCCTGGCGTCACGATATGTCCCTAAGCCGGCTTTGAAATACTTGTCTCCTTCCCTGATGCTTTTCCAGGCTTCCTCGAAACCAAGCTCCTGTTCCGTCTTAAAGTCGGCTTTTTTTATCTTCAGATTTTGCTGGGCTACCAGGAATCCCGGTACCATGATAAAGAAAAAAACCAGCAAACGGATCCTGTAATATTTCATGCGCTAAGGAATATTAAATAATTCACTGATCACATTCTGATACATATTCGGAGGCTTCTTCCACACCCAGTTCCAAAGCTTTAGCCCAATCCTCACATGCTCCGGTAAGATCTCCCATTAACTCCCTTACAAATCCTCTGTTCAGGTAGGCAATTCCGCTCGAATCGTTCAATTCAACGGCCATGGCCAGATGCATGGCAGCTTCATCAATATTATTGAGTTTGGTCTGTGTATTGCCAATGTTGATATACGCAGGGGCATAATCTTCATTCAACTCCAGAACCTTGTTAAAATCCTCCAGGGCTCCCTGGTAATCACCCATCTGGAATTTTGCACTTCCCCTGTTATTGTATGCCCTGTAGAATGTGTCATCAAGATTGATAGCCACCGTAAAGTCATCGATGGCTCCCTGGAAATTTCCAAGTTTTATTTTTACGCTGCCCATATTGTTATATGCCAGGGTAAAATCTGGCTTGCGGTCCACCGCTTGCCGGTAATCGTAAGCTGCACCCTGGTAATCGCCGAGTAATCGCTTCGCGGTTCCCCGATCATGATATGCAAGTGCATAATTATCGTCCGATTCCACCGCTTCGGTAAAATCAAGAATGGCTCCTGTAAGATCATCATTCAGCAGCCTGTACAGGCCCCTGTAATAGTAGACATAAGGCTCCCTGAACCCATTCACAAGGGCAGCGCTGATATCAGTATCTACCTGATCAGGGGGATCTTCAGTCAGCAGGGCATAGCCACGGCAAAAATAAGCCTCCCCGAAATTACCATTGAGCTCTAAGGCCATGGTAAAATCCTGAACAGCCTCATCAGTATTGTCAAGATAAAGGTTCACTTTGCCCCGGGTCAGATAACCCATTTCAAAGCGTGGATTATAATCCAGTGCAGCGCTCAGGTACTCAAGGGCCACCCAGTAGCTGTCTTCACCAATGCTCTGGATTCCTTTGTTATAAGCGGTCTGAGCATTCTTTTTATGTTGAAGGCTGATATCCTGGCCGCAAACCTGCATGGCCTCCGAAAAGATGATGAAAACAAGAATAAATAAGAAAAAATGGAAGCGAAATTTTCTCATCTGCCTATGAATGTTTAAATTAACTAAGGAAATATACGCAAATTGGCAAATTAGGTTATTACGGGAGGGCTATTTTTATTAAAAATAAAAAAATTAAGTACTTTTAATATTCATTACCAATCACCCTGCAACACAGGTCATAAACATTAAGCACTGAATAACAATATCTTATGAAGACAGACCTATCCTATTTGGTAGATATGACAGAGGGAAACAAGGGTCTTATCTCAGAAATGATTGAGATCTTTTCAACACAGGTAAATCAATATCGATCCCTGATGTTGCAATTCTATATAGAGGAAAACTGGGAAGAGATCAGCCAGCTGGCACATAAGGCAAAATCTTCAGTGGCCATAATGGGCATGAAGTCTCTTGCGCAAAAACTTAAGGAACTGGAACTGCTTTCACGGGAAGGAAAGGATACTGAAAGCTACCCGGCCATGATCGATGATTTCAGGAATGAATGCAAGATTGCCATCGCAGAGTTACAGGATTATGTGTCAAATCGGTAAAACTATAAAACAAAGGCAACCATGTTAAAGACAGAAACAATACAAGACATCATCGTAGTGCGTTTTGAGAATGTAAACCGTTTCAATGCCCTGATTGCCGAACCCGTCAAGGAACAGCTCAAACAGTTCTATGAACAGCCCAATACCAAACTCATACTGAACCTGGAAGACATTGATTTCATCGACAGTACTGGTTTTGGGGTATTCCTTTCCATAATGAAGACAGCGAATAACAATTATGGTTACTTCAAGATCTGTAATATCCAATCTGATGTCATGGAGTTATTCAAGCTCCTGAAATTGCACAACGTCTTCGAGATCTATAACACCCTGGATGACTGTGTGAGTAGTTTTTAGGTGTTTTGCTTCTCTTTTGCCACATTCCTAAGGACGAGTTCGTCGCCCTCCATATCCAGCATTATTTCCTGATTAGCCTCGATTTCCCCGGCAATAATCTGCCTGGATAATTCATTTACAACCATCTTCTGCATTACACGTTTCAAAGGACGTGCACCGTATAAGGGATCATAAGCCAGCTCCGCCAATCTGTCTGCAGCCCGTGGTGACAGCTTAATATTAATCTGCTT
>JAZGGT010000080.1:0-12246 GCA_036480555.1 Bacteroidales bacterium
TTTTTCTCAGTATTCTGTGTGCCCACAGCCAAATCTCAATCTGCACCTGCTGAGGATGAGAATATCCCGTATCTTGTAACCTTTGGGGGTAATTCGGAGACCTCCTGGGGGGATGATGATTTCTGCCAGATTTTTTTCTTTATGATACCGGAATCACATACTGAGCCATTTTATATTCGGGTTTATGATCCTGACACCGGAGGAGAATTGGATGAGATGAAAGGAGATTTCAATACAATTGTCAAGTTCTCGGTCTATGGGGGAAATGGTGCATGGAGCCATGATGATGCTAAAAATGTGGATCCGGTCGGGGAATATGAATCCGGTAATCTGCTGGGCTCAAAAAGTTTTGCCCAACATAGCCGCTTCGATCAGAAATGGTACGCTTTTGGACCTTTTAATCAAAAAGAGGGAGAGTATAGCGAAAAACTTGGTGGATATGTTTTTAAAGTAATAGCTCAGGGCATCAGTGGAGATGACGGAAATCTCTACAAGTACTTTATGAGCACTGACAGAAAGGAGAACCATGCTATTGAGGGAGGTAATGTGTTTGCCTACGAATATACCTTCAGGTTATCCAATAATCAGAACAATGTTTCACAGATCTATCCATTTCTGGATGGCGATGTGACATCTGTAAAAATTCTCAATTATGATTGGGATAAAGATGGCTTTATCAGGGTTGTTTCGGTAGCAAAAAGAGGAGAACTGCTTACTATCTCAAATCAAAATGAATGGAAGATGAATATTTTACCAATTATTCAGAATGAGAGGAATACCTCGATGGAGATACAGTTTATCAAGAACAATTCAGAGCTGATAAGAAATAACAATGTTGTCGTAATTGTACAGAATCAGTATGGAGAGTCCCTTCCGTTCTATGTTATTCCTATTGGTGGAAGGCCTGTTTATAATCCTTCATTACGGATGAGAGCAGTAGAAAAAAAATAAACCAGCAAGATGCTACGCATTACTTTTCTGATACTAATTATTGCCATTTCGTTTGAGGCCTCAGGGCAGGATTATTTTTTCAGGCAGTACACCAATGAGGAAGGTTTGTACCACTCTTTCATCTATTCAATTAACCAGGATAGTGATGGATTTATTTGGCTGGGAACCGGAGAAGGGCTGTACAGGTTTAATGGATTTGATTTCGAGTATTTTACTATCGATGATGGTCTGGCCGACAATTTCGTCACAAAAATTTTCAGGGATAAAAGTGGGAAGCTGTGGATAGGACATCAAAGCGGGTCTGTTTCGGTTTTATCCGGCAATGATTTTGTGGTGTTGAACGAGAGCTCAGAGATTTACGGTTCCGTAACGGATATTACCCAGGATGATCAGGGGTTCATATGGGCCACGGTCCAGAACCAGGGTTTATTATTAGTAAAAGAAAATTTCGCAATTACCCCGGTAATTTTTTCAAATGATGAGCCATTGTCCCAGATAGAATACCTGGGGAATGACCACTTTCTTATCGGCTCACAGGGAAACATCTACCTGAGCAAGTACGAAAGGGCTTCGGGATCAATGGTCATATTGAACAGGTTTGAGGATTATCAAGGATCAAAGGTTGTTGAAATCGTACAGGAATCTCCTGGGAATTATCTTGTTGTCAGCCAGGACGATGGATTCTATTGGTTTGAATTTGACAGCCTGTCTGCAGAGTATACCTTTTCCACCATTGACGATAACGCTGACGGAGTACTTGATAACCTACAGGGAGGGATTATCGATGGGAAGGGGATACTATGGTTAAATTCCATGGGGAATGGATTAATAAAATACAGACGAGGTGAAGGTAAAGATTTTGCAAGGGCAGGTATGGTGTCCATGTTGAATGGACTGGTATCCAATAATGTCAGATCAGTCTTTGAAGATCTTGAAGGCAATCTCTGGTTTGGGATGTATGGCGAGGGGCTCCTGAGATACGTTGATAACAACCTGGCGTTCTTCAGCTATCCTCTCGAAACTGAGTCGAATAGAACCTACACAATTACGGGTGATGATGGTGGTCTGCTGGCTGTCATTGGTAATCGATTATTCAGGCTTAACCAGAGCGGCGACAGCTTATTGAATTCTTTCCCTCTTCCGGGCAAACATGCTGGCGACAGGGTCAACGCTGCTTACCTGGCCAACGATGGCAGGTTATGGTTGGGCTTTGAGCAATCTGGACTTTATGTTTCCGGGCCTTCAGGCTTCAGGTTCAGGGCTGTATTCATCTCGAATGATAACCTTGCCAATTCTGTAAATCACATAACGGGGAAGGTTGGCATCATCTGGGTTGGATCCAAAAAAGGCATATGCAGGATAAGCGGAGAAACAGGCAATACAAAGTGGTTCACAACTGATGATGGATTGCCCCACAATAATATCCGGCAATTGTACATTGATTCAAAGGATAAGGTGCTGGTTGCAACATTATGCAGTGAAATATACTATATCAATGACAAAGATGAAATTGGCAGGCTGGAAAACAGCAGGATGGGATCCTTTAACTCGGTAGTATCTATCTCTGAAGGCAATGACGGGACTATCTGGGCAGGTAGCCAGGGAAATGGTGTCTGGAAGATTGGGGAAGAAGGTATCATAAACTATACCAGGACTTCAGGATTATTATCTGATTTCTGCTATAGCCTCACACATACAGAGGAAGGGGTGCTCGTTATAGGACATAGGGGTGGGATTTCCCAGATTGATCCGGTAACAAACAGAATTAAAACCTTCAGCCGTCTTGAAGGGGTAAAAAGCTCAGCAGAGTTCTATCCAAATGCGATTTATACTGGCAACTTCGGGGATATCTGGTTTGGAACATCAGAGGGGATAATAAAGTATACATCAGCCCTTTCTCCAGGAGGCACGGCATTTCCAAAGTTACATATTAATGCATTGTATATTGATGGTGAAAAGGTTGATCGCTCTGCAGGTCTGATTTTACTTAAACCGGGGCATTATGAACTGGCAGTGGATTATATCGGGATAAATTTCAGCAATCCTGAGATGGTTAATTATCAGACTAAACTTGAAGGATATAATAAAAACTGGTCAGGCCTTACACAAGGCCGAAGGGTTGTTTATGACAGGGTTGGGTATGGAAATTATACATTCAAGATCAGGGCATTCAATGAGAACAATATTGGAAGTGAGATATCATCCGCCTTTGCGTTGAGAATTAAAAAACCAATATACCTGGCCATATGGTTTTATACGGTTATTTTTATTATGCTTAGTTTTTCAGTTTACCTCATTATAAAGTTACGTGAAAGAAAACAAATACAACTTCAGATATTTCTACAAGATAAATTAGATGAGCGAACTCATGAGGTAATCATGCAGAAAGAGAAAATTGAAATAATAAATAAAGGTATAACAGATAGCATTAATTATGCACAAAAAATACAGGCGAGTATTTTGCCTCCGGTTGGTAAATTGCAGGAAAAATTTACCGGTGCATTTGTATTTTTTCAACCTAAGGATATAGTTAGTGGCGATTTTTATTGGTTTGAAGAATGTGAGAATGACACATTTATCATCGCCTGTGCTGATGCCACAGGTCATGGTGTTCCAGGAGCATTTATGTCAATGATTGGCACTACGCTGATTAAGGATATTTACAGCAGAGTTAGTGTTGATACTCCCTCAAAAATTCTGAGTCATCTTGATAAAGAAATTATTACAGTACTAAGTCAGAATCTAGAAGACGGTGGATCAAATGATGGAATGGACATAAGAATTGCAGAGATCAATTTAAAATCCCATAAAATAAGTACTGCTTCCGCAATGAGGCCCATGATCATATACCAAGAGGGTGAGGCGATCTATATCACCGGTAACAGAATTTCAATCGGTGGTCAATATGAATCTATAGAAAAAACTTTTGACACGGAGAATTACAAGTTAAACAAAGGAGACAAATTCTATATGTTCACCGATGGTTATGCCGATCAGTTCGGTGGGCCCCATGGGAAGAAATTCAAGACGGGCAATATAAAGAATTTGCTCCAAGATATCCATGATAAACCCATGGATGAACAATATCATCACATCAAGAATACTTTCGAATTGTGGAAAAAAGATTTTGAACAGGTAGATGATGTATTATTTATCGGTGTAGAGATATAATTTTATTTGATTAGGGAGTTTTGTACAGGTATTTTTCGAGGAGCGTGTAAATCATCTTAATTTTGAACGGCTTCAATACATAGTCATTGAAGCAGCCAGCATATAGTCCATCCACCATTTCACCTTCAAAGGTGAATGCGGTTTGTGCAATTACCGGGATATCTTTTTTTATTTTACGGATTAACTGGGTGGCTTCGAACCCATCATATTCCGGCATTAAAATATCCATGAATACAAGATCTATGGTATCCTTGTTTGCACGGAATATCTCTATTGCTTCCAATCCATCGCTGGCGCGTATCAATCTGGCCTTGGTAGGGCTCAGGAGTTCTTCAATGTAGAGATAATTCGATTCCGTATCCTCTGCAACCAATATGGTCTTATCTGACCAGTCTCTTTCTTCCCCTTTGCTGGCCGGTCGCTTATCATCCTTCTTTAAGGCGGGTGATTCATAAGGTAAAGTGAAGTAAAAGGTGGATCCTTTTCCAAGGCTGGATTCCAACCAGATCTCACCCCCCAACAAGTTTGTCAGGTCCCTGGCCAGCGCCAACCCCAGGCCGGCCCCACGGTACAGGTGAGCAGCCTTGTCAACGATCTTGACAAAACGTTCAAACACCCTGTCTTTGTCTTTTTTCGAAATCCCAATGCCGGTATCTTTGATAAAGAATAAGAGACTTTGGTCCTGTGCGGGATCAGGTTTGTCGGGTAGGATTGAATAACCGTATTCTATACTGCCGGAACTCGTAAACTTGATCGCATTCTCAATGATGCTTCCCAGGATCTGCTGCAATATCATTTGATCAGTCTTGACCAATAATTTCCCGCTCCCTTCAGGTACATTTAATTTGATCTCCAGGTTTTCCTTGGCATGCTGGTCTTTTAAATCATTGTAGAACTCCTGTATCTCTTCCATCTGGACATTTAACAGAAACTCAGTGATCTTTGGTTTAAATGTACCAGATTCGATTCTTGATATGTCAAGGACATTATCGATCAGGTTTACAAGCTCATTGCTTCCGCTGAGGATTTGCTTGATGTACTTTTCTTTCTTATCCAATTGCAGATTCGGATTGGCAAGGAGTGAAGAGAAGCCGGTGATAGCATTTAACGGAGTCCTTATCTCATGGGAGACATTTGCCAGGAAGGCAGATTTCAGACGATCAGATTCTTCTGCCTTTTCCTTGGCAATAATTAGTTGGCTCTCCACATCCTTAAATTCTGTAATATCGATAAAAGAGATAAGGCAGTTTTTAGTATCGATCAGGGATGAACCGGTCATGAAGGCAAAACGGATATCACCTTTCTTGTTCTGGTAGCTGAATTCATAGTTTTTTGGAACTGCATCAGGATTGCTCAGCAATAAATGATGGTACTTTCTCAATACCGATTGATCCTTGTTGTCCAGCAGGTCCACCAGGCGTACCTTACCCTCGATTTCGTTGCGTTTATAACCCAATAATCGCTCGAACTCAGAATTTACCATCATTATGGTGGTGTCGGGTTTTATGGTAACAGTGGCCGCACCGGTATTTTCAAAAATTTTTTCGTATAGTTGTTCAGTCCTTCTTAATGATTTCTCACTCATTTTCCTTTCCAGTGAAAAACCAATTATATCTGCAGCAATTTTCAAGATCTCAAGGTACTCTTCAGGAAGAGTGTCTTGAACCTCTAAATATTCAACACCTATGAATCCTTCCAGTTTATTCGCAATCTTGAAGGGATAGGCAAACAGGGATCTGACTCCCTGTTCTGTCAGTACTTTTTTTTCATTTACGGCTTCACGGGGCAGATTGTCTATATCCCTGATGAAGATGATCTCTGTCTTGTTGAGCTGTTTTACCAACCATTCATAGTTATCCAGCGCAAAAGAGGTAGTTGAACCGGGAATCATAGTACCACCCGGATTTAACCATTCATGGGTAATATGAGCCAGTTTTGCTTTATGGTGGATACGGTAAATATAGACCTTATCCGCACCGGCCATTTTCCCTATGTCAGACAGAGATTGATGGAGGGATTGATCCAGGACAAAGTCACCAATGAAATAGGAGGAGATCCTGGCCAGGATCTTATGCTGTTCCAGATGCCTGGATTTATGATGAGGGCTCAATTTTCAGCGGGATTTTTATGATACTTTTCAGATCATTGCCAAGATCATAAATTGCTTCATCATCAATATCATAAATCCAGATGATTTCATAACTGTAACCGCTGAGGTATGACTTCTCAAGAATTGTAAGGATGTTGGTTAGATACTTCTTGGACCCACTATTTATGTAGTCAAGATGAATGCGGACTTCCGTATGCTTGGCTGGCCTACGGATATATTCCATACAAGCCTCTACAACCGGTTCATAAAACTCGAATGAATCTTCTGGAATAGATCTTCCATGTATAATTATTTCACCTTTGTCGATGAGGACATAAGGGGTGATTTTAGTAACATCTATCTGGAATGTCATTTTAGAATTTTTTACCTGACTAATTCTAAACCAATCCACACACGATCAATGACATTATTCCTCAACGTGAAGTAAATAAAGTATTATTTTCTTCAAATTCGAACAGGGTCGGATAATCCTGCAGAATAGTAGCCATGATGGATTCACGCATGAATTTAGATTTATTCTTAATCTTATGTTTTCTACAATATTCATCTATGACCCTCTTTTCACGGTTGTTAAAAAGGAGAGCATGACGATTAATTCTTTTAAAATTAATGTCCTTTTGTTTTTTTCTTTTCAAGAGATAATATGCTTTGAGATTAGCGGAATCGCATCAAAATTAGAGAATTAAAGGATTAAATACTATTGAGGAGATTTTAAAGAATTAACATTTTCCTAACATGACGACACAATTTCAGAAAAACAGGTGTTTTAAATATTAGAGTATAAAAGACTAATAAATAATATATGATTAAGATATTAAATAACTTGAAATCAACAGATAAAACAAACAATTTATTAAATAATCAATAGATAGTTTCATAAAAACGTATGTAATAAAGTATGTATATAATTACTGGGGAGGCAATAAGGTAAAACTCTTACGATGGTGGGGAGTGGCACCAAATTTACGGATTGCCTGGCGGTGAGCCGTAGTAGGATACCCCTTATTTTTCGCCCAGCCATATTCGGGATATTTCTGATCGATGACAGCCATATATTCATCACGGTACGTCTTGGCAAGCACAGACGCAGCCGCGATGTGCATGTAAATGCCGTCACCTTTGACAATGGTCTTATGAGGGATATCATGGTAGGGATGAAAACGGTTCCCATCGACCAGGATGAACCCTGGTGGATTTTCCAGTTTTTCGAGTGCCCTGTGCATGGCAAGTATGGATGCATTGAGGATATTGATGTCATCGATCTCCGATTGATCTGCCCAGGCTACCCCAAAAGAGATGCACCCGGTTTCAATGATAGGACGTAACTCATTTCGCTGCTTTGCACTGAGTTTTTTTGAATCATCCAGCAGGGGGTTCTGGAAATCCGGAGGAAGTATGACAGCAGCTGCGAAAACAGGTCCGGCAAGGCAGCCCCTGCCTGCTTCATCACAGCCTGCTTCAATCTGGCCTTTATAATAACTGGATTTAAGCATGTAAGATCAGTACGGAATGATTTTAACCAATGATTTCCATACTTTATCAGCTGTGAGATCCCAGCTGAAGGATTCTCTTCTTATGCGTCCTTCCGAGACCAGTGCCTTTTGCAAATCAGGTTGGGTTGCCAGGGATAACATCCCCTTTGAAATATCCTGAATGTCTAGTGGATCGCAATAAATAGCAGATTTTCCGGCAATTTCCGGAAGCGAAGTGACATTTGAGGTCAGGATGGGGATATCGCAGTTCATGGCCTCAAGCAGAGGAATCCCAAATCCTTCGAACAGTGGCACAAACGTGAGTCCGGATGCAGCACCCATTAGATCACGTAGTTTTTCAGGGGATAACCTGCCCGTAAAAACAATATCCCTTTTATGCTTCAGTTTGGCATAGGTTTTATCTATATCACCGGTCATAAACATTTTTTCTCCGACAATGACCAATTTATATGCTCCGGGGGATTGGTCCCTGAACAGGTCAAATGCCTTCATCAGCCTGGCAAGGTTTTTTCTTGGATGAAAGGACCCGACGAAGATATAATAGGGCAGGCCCCCCGTGTATTCATTTTTCACCCTGGTAACGCCCTCCTGATTTAATGGACTAAATACCTGATTCACACCATTATATACCACATCGATCTTATCCGGGCTGACCCCATAGCTGTCTGCGATATCTTTTCTGGAATATTCAGAAACAGTAACGATCCTGTCTGAGTGTGACGCAAACAGAGGGAAATACTTCCGGTAGTAAAACCTGGACGAGGGTGGCAGGTCATCCGGCCGGTGATGAAAATTAATATCATGGATGGCAATCATGGATGGTATTTCCAACCGGAGGGGCATGTAACCATCCGGACTGAAAAACATGGAAGCCCTGTGTTTCTTTAATATTCGCGGGAGGGACCATTCAAACCAGGTATACCATAGAAGGGGATGCCTTGTCCGGGGTGCAATGACCAGGGGGATGATATTTTCACTGAAGATGAATCCAGGGTCATAGGGCCTGTCAAAAAGGAACAGGAAGGTATGTTCAGGATGCTGATTGGATATCCTTTTCAGAGTTTCATAGCTGAACCACCCAATGCCTTCGAGCTTGTCTTTAAGCAATAAGCGGGTATTTACGGCAATGATCATAAAATCAACAAACTTAAACTGTGGAAATATTAAAACAAAAATATAGTTTGTAAATTAAATAACGCTTTGAACCGGTATCTTTGTTTTTCAGATGAAGAGAAAATTTATCACAAATCTCGCCCTTGTATTGTTCCTGAACCTGCTGGTAAAACCTTTCTGGATTTTTGGCATTGACCGGACGGTACAAAATGTGGTCGGTACAGATGGTTACGGATTTTACTTCTCCCTTTTCAGTTTCTCCCTGCTTTTGAATATCCTGCTTGACCTGGGTATCACCAATTTCAATAATCGCAGCATTGCCAGGGAACCGGAGAAATTGCGGCAATATTTTTCTCAGATCGTGGGACTGAGATTTCTGCTAGCTCTGTTTTATGCTGCTATTTGTTTGCTGTCGGGATGGTTACTGGGATATGATAAAGCCCAGTTAAGCATGCTCTGGATATTGATCCTGAACCAGTTCCTGGCTTCTTTCATCCTGTATCTGCGCTCGAATATAAGTGGGTTGCATTATTTTCGGACAGACAGCATGATTTCTGTACTGGACAGGACCCTGGTCATTATCATCTGTGGATTATTGCTCTGGGGGAATGTAACAGATAAGGTTTTCAGGATAGAATGGTTCGTTTATTCCCAGACGGTAGCTTATGCTGTGACTGCCCTGGTGACATTCGGGATCGTTTGGTACCGTGCCGGTAATTTCCGTTTGCAAATAGACCTGCAGGGATTTAAAAAAATCATCAGGCAGAGTTTTCCATTTGCCCTGCTTATACTGTTGATGACCTTTTATAACAGGATCGACTCGGTGATGCTGGAACGTATCCTTGAAAACGGGAGACAACAGGCAGGCATATATGCACAATCTTTCCGGATACTGGATGCAGCGGGTATGTTTGCTTTTCTTTTCGCGGGACTCCTCCTGCCCATTTTTTCGAGGATGATAAAAAAAGGTCAGGATGTAGGCGAAATGGTTCGTTTGTCGTTTACACTGATTATCGTTCCTGCTGCGACTTTGGCTGGACTTGGACTGTTTTACGGATTTGAGATCATGGACTGGATGTATAATGAACATATTGGGACCTCGTCACGGATATTCCCCTTGTTGATGTTCGGTTTTATGGCCATATCCACAACCTATATCTTCGGAACCCTGCTGACCGCCAATGGGAATCTCAGGGAATTAAATATACTTGCCTCCACTGCAGTGCTTATTAATATCGTGCTGAACCTTATACTGATCCCTGAACACCAGGCGCTTGGGGCAGCCATATCAAGTCTGGTCACCCAGGTTTATATGGCCCTGCTACAGGTCATTATTTCAATCATAAAACTTAGATTGATATCGGATTATGGGTTTGTAACCAGGCTGGTTGTTTTTGTACTGGTTCTCTTCCTGCTTGGTTATCTGGCCGGCAGGTTCATGGCCAATTGGTACCAGGGAGCGATACTGATGATCCTGTCATCGCTTGCACTAATGTTTATAACAAAACTTATAAGGTTCAAAGATCTCTACAGGATCATTCGATTTGATGAGGTAAATGAGGAATCGTAGGTTACCCGGACTTACAGGCCAACTGACCGCAAGCTGCATCGATGTCTTGTCCCCTGCTGCGGCGTATATTTACTATCATGTTTAGTGACTCGAGGAAATCCACGAATGCCTGCATCCTTTCAGGTGTGGTCTTATGATGGATGCTGCCCTCAACCTCATTGTACTCAATAAGGTTAATCTTACAAGGAGTAATCTTGCAGAATGCCGCCAGTTCCCTGGCATCCCGCACGCTGTCGTTAAAATCTTTCATCAACAGGTATTCATAAGAAATTCGGGTGCCGGTTTCCCGGTAGAATAATTTCAAGGACTCTGCCAGCTCGGGCAGCGGATTTGATTTATTCACGGGCATCAGGCTGTTTCGCTTTAAATCATTGGCCGTATGCAGGGAAATGGCCAGGTTGAATTTTACTTTTTCCCGTGCCAGCCGGGTAATTCCTTTTGTCAGTCCGGCTGTGGAGAGGGTAATTCTCCTGGGTGATATGCCCAGTCCCTTTTCAGAGGTCATATGGGATATGGCAGCTGTGACATTGTCATAATTCAACAGCGGTTCCCCCATTCCCATAAAAACAAGGTTGGAAAGATGGGTTCCATAAGCCTCCTGGCTGGTATCATGCAGAAGTACTACCTGGTCAAAGATCTCTCCTGCCGAGAGATTCCTCCTGGGTTTCAATCTGGCAGTGGCACAAAAGCTGCAATTTAGAGGGCAACCTACCTGTGATGACAGGCATGCAGTTACCCTTCCCAGGCTGGGAATCAGTACTCCTTCCACAAGCAATCCATCGGGGCACTGGAAACCAAATTTGCGTGTTTTGTCCTTGCTGATCTGTTCTGTTTTAATAAGCAAGCCGGATAAGGTAAAATGCTCCTTTAGAGACTCCCTTAACCTGGCTGGCAAATTGCTCATTCGGTCAAAATCTGTCACCCCGTTCTTCCACAGCCATTCCATGATCTGCCGGCCCCTGAATGGTTTTTCACCCTGTGCCTGCACAAAGGAGGTAATCTCAGTAACATCGACTTCCCTTATATCTTTCAGCATACCGGCAAATGTACAAAACATAAATGCATAGGTAATCTTTTGCTATCCGGTAATATTCAATTAATATTGCATTCTTGTATCCTGAAAACAATGAGGAAGTGGTTGATTACATATCTGATAGGCGTTCTGCTCTTCCCGGGCATCCAGGCAGACGAAGGAATGTGGCTCGTGCCGTTGATAAAGGACCTGAATATGGACAGGATGCAGGAAATGGGACTGGAATTGGAAGCCGAAGATATCTACAGCCTGGATAATCCAAGCCTCAAGGATGTAATAGGTGCGCTGGACTATGGAGGTTGTACGGCGGAGATCATTTCTTCCGAAGGGCTCATCATCACCAATCATCATTGTGGGGAGGATGAGATCCAGTTTCACAGTTCCACTGAGCATGATTATCTGACCAACGGATTCTGGGCCATGTCCAGGGAGGAGGAGCTGCCAAATCCGGGCAAAACCATTTCTTTTGTTATCAGGATGGAAAATGTTACTGAAAAAATCCTCGGTATGGTTCATCTTGAAATGACAGAGGCAGAACGCGAAGCCGAGATTGACAAATCTTCAGAGACCTTGATCGGTGAAGCAGTGGAAGGGACACATTATGAAGCAGTTGTCATCCCATTATATGAAGGAGATGAATATTCCCTTGTCGTCATGGAAACCTTTAAAGATGTGAGACTCGTTGGGGCACCTCCAGAATCCATAGGCCGTTTTGGAGGTGACAAGGATAATTGGGAATGGCCCCGTCATAATGCAGATTTCTGTCTGATGAGGATTTATACCGGTCCCGATGGGACCCCCGCTG
>JAZGGT010000081.1:0-4447 GCA_036480555.1 Bacteroidales bacterium
ACCAATTACCCTTACATATCCTATGAGGTATATCCCATTGGCAGCACCCTGACAAAAACCGTCGACGGGGTTACCGAAGATATTACCGATACCTATCACTGGAATTATTTCTATGATGTGAACGGGGACCGCAATATCCTGAACTCATCTGACCATATGCTGGATGTGCCACCTGACCAGTGGACCACCCTGTCATTTGATTACAGTGATCCGGGCGATATGCTGACCCTTGAAGGTGAGGAAATACTGAATAACCGGATCTCCGATGTGCTGTTCAACTTGCACTGGAGACAGGGAGAATGGCCATTTACCGACATGTCAGGTACCATCCTGTATCGCAATATCCGCATAGGGGACAAGGCAATAATCCCGGCAAAAACCCCTGTGAATACCATTGATGGCGTGTCTGCACAGGCAATCTATGTGAATTCTGGTGAGCATACAGTTGCATTATCGGGTATTTCAAACGGCCAGGGTTCAGTGGCAGGTGTAACACTCGAGGCTTTCAGTGGCCGGAAAAGCATTCTTCCCGATCCTGTATTGGGGGATGTTCAGCCTGACGGAACCGCAACACTTACATTCACTGCTGGTGATAAGTCCGGTACCAGTCCGATTACCGTTACGGTGAAAGCAGAAAACTCACAGGATAAGATCATGACATTTGATGTGGACATTGTAAATGATGATGTTTCAGCAACAGCCCAGGTGAACGTTGACCGTACAATGAGATATCAAACCATTGAAGGTTTTGGCACCTATCAGAATGAAAGGCGCTGGATCGATTTATATGCTACCGACCTTGGATCTTCCGCTGTAAGGATAGGCCTGATCAGTAACCAGATCGAACCGGTTAATGATAACGAAGATCCCTATGTTCTGGATATGGAATCACTGAATTACAGTGCCATTGACTTTGAATATTTCAGTATGCTGAAGGAAGCCGGCGTGGAAACATTTATCCTGACATCCTGGAGTCCGCCTGCCTGGATGAAAAAGAACCTTTCCCTTGACTGGCTTGGACCGAATGCAGAATGGGATACCGATGCTGCCTTGAACCGCCTGGAATACCATTATTATGATGAATTTGCGGAGAGTATGGTGGCTGTTGTAAAGATGTTCGAACAGGAAGCGGGCATTCATATCGAAGCCATTGGCCTTCAAAATGAACCTGCCTTTGATGAACCCTATGCATCGGCGATTCTTGATCTTGAGCATTTCGCTGAACTCATTGAAGTGGTCGGTAAAAGATTTGAGGGTGAAGGGATTTCCACGAGACTGTACATGCCTGAACAGGTGGTTGGACAGTATAACAATTCCAATATACAGTACCTGGATGCATTGCAGAGCAATGCAGAAGCGAATCCCTACTGCGACATTTTTGCTGTTCACGGCTATGGGGAAGACGGCATTACCCCGGGGACACCAAGTTATTCGGAATGGCAGATAATGTATTCCCAGGCCCAGCTTGGAGATTACCCTAAGAAAGTCTGGATGACGGAGACCCATATTGGTTATTTGGATTGGAACAACGCAATGTCAACGGCCGGTGCCATACACGGCGGACTCTGGGCCGGGAATATCAGTCTATGGACTAACTGGAGTTTCGGAGATATGCAGCTTACAAAGAACCAGCCTAATTCAACATTTTATACAAGTAAGAATTACTATAAATATATACGTCCGGGAGCAGTCAGGGTGGAAACTGCAACTGCTTCTCCCGATGTTCTGGCTACTGCGTTTGAAGACGATGATGACGGAACATTTACAGTAGTTCTGATCAATAAGGGAAATAATCCGGCTTCAGTTGAACTGGCCGGCAATAACCTGCCAAACGAATTCAGGAGATTCAGAACAAGCAAATATGAAAACTTCCTGGAGATCGATACTGTTGCGGGGAGCATGTTTATTCTTCCGGCAAGCAGTGTAAGCACCCTGTATGCTATCGAAAACCCGGATCTAACCATTGATGACGTGGCAAATCTAAGCCTGCTTCAGAATGATCCGGAGCAAACCGTTAATCTGACCGGCATCAGCGATGGTATGGGAGGAACTGCCTCCCTGACACTAATGGTAGAAACCAGCGATCCGGGCCTGGTTACGGGACTGACTGTTACGGCGGTTCAAACAGATGGAACGGCGGAGCTGAGTTTTACTCCGGGAACAGACCTGACGGGATCAGCCCAGGTGACGGTTACGCTTTCTGATGGCACAGAATCCAGGGAGCTAAAATTCTACGTGGATTTTAAATCGACTCTGAGCACTAGGGAAGTAGAGGATCTGTCACTTAATGTATATCCGAATCCCGCGACTGAAAAGCTCTGGGTGGAAATCCCCGAACCTGGCATGGAAGACCTTTTCATCACGGATCTGACTGGGCGGATACTTTTGAGAAGACAAATTGATGCGGATGGCCTGGTGAGTGTTGACCTCGGTTCCTTCAGCAGAGGGATATATATCATTACTATCAGCCATGAATCCAAGCAATACCGGACCAGGTTTATCGTGAGGTAAATGGCAGGATAAGAGTAACGGTATGACATCAGTTTTGTTTAAATTATCTGTTTTTTCAGTTTTTGTTACCCTAAGCACCACCATTAGCGGCCAGGATGATCAGTTCAGCTGGCCGGGTGGTGCCGGGGCCGCCGTATGCCTTACCTATGACGATGGTATGGATACCCAGCTAAGTAATGCGATCCCTGACCTTGATAAACATAATCTGCAGGGTACATTTTACCTCCAGGGAGATCTGATCCCGTATGAGCGGGTAGACGTATGGCGGGAACTAAGTAGAAAGGGACATGAACTGGGAAACCACACCGCTTACCATCCATGCTCGGAAGAATTTCCATGGGTATGGGACGAATTCCAGACAGAAACATATACAGTACGACGCATGGTAAAGGAACTGCAGGTCATGAATTATTTCCTGCATGCTATTGATGGTAAAGAAAACAGGTCTTTTGCCTATGCATGCGCCGAGACCAGGGTCGGTGGCATATCCTATATAGATTCCCTTAGGCATTCCGGGCTCTTCATTGGTGCCAGGGGGGGTGGACCGGGTATCGTTGAAGATCTCCAGAATCTAGATATATTTAATGTACCAAGCTGGGGAGTCAATCTGTCAGTAAATGCAGAAGATATGATCGGTTTCGTTAAGGAGGCTGTCAGGGCAGAAGGTCTGGCTGTTTTTATGTTCCATGGGATTGGAGGGGAATATCTCTATATCACGCATGAAGATCATACATTACTGATTGAATACCTGGATAATAACCGGGATGAAATATGGGTTGCTCCCTTTGGCGAGGTAGTGAAACATATTATTAACGAAAGGCAAAGGCTGGGATGGAAACACCTTAATGGCCATAATTTTTAACTGCATAAAAGATATAACATGGGAAAGCGATCCATCATTCAACGGGCCTTCGAACAGGGTCAGGGTATCCTGAGGCTGGCACCAAACTGGGTTCCCCGTTCATTCTGTATACCCGGCAGAAGAATAAAATTGCATCCTGACGATTATTATGCACTTGGAGGTGAACGGGGAGGTATTGACGAACGCTGGTTCTCCTCCACGACACCAGCGGACAATGGTCCCCTGACAGGTAAAAACGAGGGACTCAGCCAGGTGGTTTTTCAGGACGGGGCCAGCATAGAAAAAGCCCTTCTCAGGGATGGTGTGGACGAACTGAAAGACCTCCTGATCGGCACAAGGCTCTGGAGTGAATATGGTGCCTGGCCAATGTATTCCAAGTTCTTCGATAATATGGATGCCCTCCCCCATCATATACATCATGATGATGATCATGCAAAATTAACAGGCCAGGCCGGAAAGCCTGAAGCATATTTCTTTCCGCCCCAGGTAAATAATCATGGAGGGAATTTCCCTTATACCTTCTTTGGAATTGAACCCGGAACACCCAGGGAGAAGGTGAAAGAATGCCTGTTGGATTTTACGAAAGGAGACAATAGAATAACCAGTATTTCGAAGGCATATCGCCTCGAGCCCGGTACCGGGTGGGATGTTCCACCGGGACTGCTACATGCACCCGGGAGCCTGTGTACGTACGAACCCCAGAAAGCTTCCGATGTATATGCCATGTACCAGTCGCTTGCAGGAGAAAAGGTCATTCCCGAGGAATTGCTCTGGAAGGATACGCCTGAGGACCGGGTCGGGGATTTTGACCACCTGATGGATGTGATCGACTGGGACCTGAACGTGGATCCGGATTTCCGGGATAACCGCTTTATGCAGCCCATCCCTGCCAGGTCACCTGAGGAAATGAATCAGGATGGATATATCGAGAATTGGGTCTGTTACAAATCGGATGCATTCAGTGCCAAGGAGCTTACCATTTTGCCGGGTACCACGGTTACCATCAGAGATGCTGCGGCTTACGGACTGATCATGATGCAGGGGCATGGAACCATGGGTGCCTGGGATGTTGAG
>JAZGGT010000082.1:0-15911 GCA_036480555.1 Bacteroidales bacterium
CATGCCGGCAAAAGACTCCTCCAGTCCCGAGAGTACATCGGGTCTGGGTAATCCGGTAATATACTTTGCTCCTGGTTCCATCATGTGCGGAATGACACATTGATTTCCATGCGCGTCAACCACCAGGATCTCGGTTGCTCCACCAGCACGCAGTCCACGAATTACTACTGTAAGGTCGTCCATAAAATATTCACAGGCCTGTATATTTGGTGGAGAGTCTTTATCCCGCGTCTGTCCGAATTTGTAAACGCCACTTACCCCCTCCAGATCTGTAAGGATATATATTTTCTTCTGTGCGATGGCAGGGTTTGCAACCATCAGGGCCGTAAGTAAAACCAGCAGGACAAGCTGCCTGAGAGAAAATTGAACTGATGATGATTTCATGTTTTTTTATTATATGGTTATTAAATTTACCTTTCCAGGATTGACGCTGCAAACTCCATTGACTTAATTAGCTCATAATTTAATGAAATGTAAAATAACTTTGTATAATCCGGGAGTAATAATTCAGTTGACATTGTTTAAATATAACAATTCAGCGATTTGAATGTCTTACGAATCTTGCCGAAATTGAGCCTTGATTGTGCATGATTAAAAAACTTAATTATGATGAAGCCATCTATACAAATTATCAGCGTTTTATTATTCCTTCATCTAACCGTCTCTGCTCAGGAAGACCCTGTTCATCAGGAGGAGAAGATATACAAAAAAGTAGGTGCGTACGAGCTTAAAACAGATGTGTTTTATACACATTCTGGGGTAAGCAAACAGGATAATCCGGCCATTGCCTTTTTCCATGGAGGTGGTTGGGTTTATGGCAGTCCCGATGAATTTCATAGTACATGTGAAAGGTTTGCCAGAAAGGGTTTTGTGGCATTTTCTATTCAATACCGGCTTTCGATAATGGAGGATGGAACTCATCCTCACCCTGACATTACTCCAATTGAATCCGTTAAGGATGCAAGGTCGGCAATAAGATGGATCAGGGGGAATGCAGAATCCTTAAAGATCGATCCTGAAAAAATTGTGGCAGGGGGTCAATCAGCGGGAGGACAACTGGCACTTTCAACTGCCCTGATGGATGAAATCAATGAAGAAACCGATAACCTTAACATCAGTCCCGTCCCAAACGCCCTGCTGTTATACTCGAGCTCAGTGAATATGATGGAAGCCTGGGCGGATTACCATATGGGTGACAGGAGGGATCAGATATGGAACATTTCCCCGTATCATAACCTGAAGAAGGATATGCCTCCTACCATTGCTTTCCATGGTGAGGAGGATTGCACAGTGCCCTTATATGCTGTAAGGTTTTTTGAGGAAAAAATGAAAGAATTAGGCAACCGATATGAATTAATCATTTACGAAGGACGAAAACATTACCTGGGTGCAGGAATTGATAAATATTCAACCTATTTCGATGAGCAGATCCTGGAAAGAACGGACGAATTTCTGATGCAATTTGGTTTTATGAGTAAAAATGATGAATAACCCAAATGAATTTCACTTAATGCCTGCCCTGCTATTCCTTAAATATTATTGACCACTTGGCCACCTTTTCAGTTGCTGTCATGGTTACCTTATAGACATCATCACTTATTTTTTCTGAGACGGTCTCTGCCTTGGATTTAATTTTCGATAAAGAGAAATTGCCAGGAATATGCAGGAATAGTGAGTAGGTTTCACCGGGTATCGTTTTCGACGAACCTTTTAAGGTCTGCTTCACCTTATCCCATTCCAATGTTTCAATACTGTATGCCCCGGAAATATGCCGGTCTGTTACTAATACCTGCGGCCTCTGGAGTAAGGGGCGTATATGAAGTACTCGTGTATCATGTGGTTTGATATTCAGCTCAACTGATTCATTGATCAATCCAAGGAATTCCTGATTCCAAAAATCAAACACCAGATAGGGTATATCCGGATCCAGTCCCAAATTACCAGCAAAGGAGATATTACGGAATTCAGATACATTCGTCCAGTTGGTAGCTGCGACAACATCATATTTGCCGGAAGCTGAATTTATCTTCAAATCGACGATGCGGGGGAAGTTATGCTCATACGTTTCGGGCGTAAATTCTTTGAACAGGCCCCAGCTTGAATACCCGCCACGGCTGAACAGATCCATAGGCATAATGGGCATGGTGGGCAGGGACTTCTTAAGCAGGTTGATCCTTTCTTCAGGCAGGTCAGGTAACCTGTCCGCAAAACTGTATGGCGTACCACTTAATGCTGCAAAAGTAACAATGGTCCTTGCCTCATTCATGGTCGTTCCGACACTGGAGATATCCTTCTCGCGGGATGAGACCACCCTGATAAATTCCGGATTATAAACTGTTCTGGCCTTCTCTATATCCATTTTCGGACTCACGCAGATCCCTTCACCTGGCATGAGGTAACAGGCAATATGATTGAGGAACAGGTTGGCATTGAGGGATATGAAAAAGGGGTACATACCCAGCCAGCTATTGTAAATATCATCGCCATTAAAATAAGAATTGAAATATCCTATCCCCTGTAGGGGTGTGCCACCAGGGCAACCCTCTAAAAATGTTTCATCTCCAACACTTTCCCGTATCACCTCAAGCCTCTTCCGGTAAGCTTCGATTTGTGAAATGTTCTTATCATACAGCCTGTCCCTGTCCACATAGGGGATGTATTCTGTTACTGCAAATTCAGCGTCAAATTTATAGTATTCAAATCCCCAATCCTTCAAAGTTGAGAACATTTGTGTGAGGAAATCAAGTACTTCGGGATTGGTGTAATCGAGAGCAGGTGAATTATACACCATAACATGCTTACCGTCTTTATCCCTGAGATACCATTCCGGATGATCGTTAAGCGCTCCCGCATATGTATTTGGGACAACCCACAGGCCGGGTACCAGGCCTTTTGATCTTATATATTCTGCCAGCCATTGGCCACCATGTGGAAATGTTTCCCTGTTCCAGTTACTGATCCAATAGTGTTCGCCAGACTCACCCCGTTCCGGTCCATCGTCGATCACGACATATTCAAGCCCGTAATCATTGAAATTCTCCACGATCCAGTCTACGTTTTTTACGACTTCCTCCTCGGTTACCATGTGGTAGTAATTTGTCCAGCTGTTCCACATGACCGGCGGGGGTTTAAAATGGGTATTATCCATCGGCTTATAAACCGGTAGCCCCAGATGTTTTGTATAATAATCCGAATACATAACAATCATTTCAGCACTTGCCGGAATGGAAATCTGTAGCAGTTGATCATCATCACCGCGCAGCATTTGAGTGCTCTTATGAAATTTAATCATCATGTCCCCGTTACGATCAAAAAGGCAGTGCATATTCCGGCTGGAAACCTGCCCCATGGATAGATAGAGCACCTCAGGGTTTTCTGCTGGGAGAAAGCTGAAATTTTTGGTTTGCATTCCTCCGTAACTATATCCAATTTCATCTGTTCCTTTCCATGCAACCGGTGTGGCGCTTCCGCTGTAGTCTATCATGCGGGCGGGAAAGCGATTATTATCTGCCGGTGCTTCCGCAGTGAGCAGTCCCTCGCTCACGGATGTGGTCATACCAAACACCCGGTTACGTATATCAAGCGTCCAGTCTGTTGCGGGATCTTCCGTATGGATCAGCAAACGTTGATCCTCTACCGTGACCTGCCAGTCCGACAATTTCTTCCAACTATCCCCTTGTTTCATCAGCAGTTGAGCATTGTTAAGAACTTGACCAAGATGCTCATATTCAATGGTGAGTGCCGATTTCTCCAGGTCCGCAGTAATTGTCCAACTACCCCTTTTAAGCTGGTGGTTCTGGCCCATGGCAGATGATGCATATAGCAACAAAAGCACTGTCATCGCAACAAAGATCAGTAATTGATACTTTTTCATCCGTTAAGTTTTTATTAGCACATGTGTAACAGACTGATTTTTTTATTTTTCTTCCGAACGTAGATAATTCAGCTTAATCGCCCCAATTCAGTAGACACAGCTTGTATTAATGCCCTTATATAACCAAAAATATAGGCTTCACCTGTTTCAGGGCCTGCCTCACTGTTTTCACAGAATGGTACATGATCAGGGACGACTATCCCGTTAAAATTGACTTCTCCTAATGCCTTCATCACCTTATACATATTAAGGTAGCCATTGTCAGGGAATGTTTCATGGAAATCTGGCAAGGTACTGCTCACATTCCTGAAGTGCACCTGGTAAATATGGCCCCTGGATCCGAATTCATGAATAGCTTCCACCAAATCTTCTCCTTTACCATCAGGTCCTTGCATCTCTGCAAAAGTCCCGGTACAGAATAACATACCTGAAAACGGACTGTGATCCGATATTTCCATAGCAGTTCGAAATGCATTCGTGCTGCTAAATATTCTGGGCACGCCCCTGTGCTTAACCGGAGGGTCGTTAGGATGCAACTGAAGTCTTACACCAGCATCTTCTGCAACCGGCAGAACGAGCTTTATAAAATATTCATAATTATCCCACAATTCGGCTTCTGAAAAATCTTTATCATACGAATTTGGTTCAGTTTGAGCTGACTCAAGTTCAAATAAACGGGTCCTGCAGCCCCGCGTCATAGTTGTTCCAGTTTTATAAACACCTCCTGTTTGCCAGGCATATGTTGTCGTATCAATGCCTGCCTTACCGAGGTCCTTTACAAAATTTTGAAAGAACAGTATTTCTTCATCCCTTCCCGGAAGTCCCAAAGCAGCTTCTTTAAAATTGTATTTATCAGCTAGCATAATTTCGAACACCTTTAAGCCGGCCTTTTCCACCTTATCTCGAATCTCTATGATGTTCTTAAGGGAGCTTTGTTCACTTGGAATTCTGATCTCAAGGTATTCCACTCCCATCTGTTTGAGATAATTAATATGTTTTTCATGAAGTTCATTCGGCCTCTGGTGGCTTATTCCTAATTTAAGGCCGTTGGCTGACCATTTATTACCGATTGCAATAATTTGTCGGGGACTGGCAAGTAATACCTTGTCTCCAATGGCACTTAAACCTATAGAAGATATCAGCGCTTTGGAAAAAGTTCTTCGTTTCATAATAGGTTATATTTTTTGAATTTATACTTTTTTAAGGAATCATAGTTAAAGGCAATATAACTGAATAGTCCAAATTCTCTGACATTTACCACAGTATCAACATGAAGAATGGCATTCTCGCCTTGATGATATCCAGCGAAAGAACAATCTGGCAACCTTTCTATGTTCTATTTCATTCCATTTTTTCCCCAAAGTTCTTAGTATTGCGGCGTAGACAATTAATTGGGAATGAGTAAAAATCCAAGAAGGCAAAATGTTTTGATAATAGAATTCATAGGATTGATAGTTAGATTCTTTTAAGTGTATATAAATATAAAAAAATTCAATAAGTTTGTTTTCAATGATATCCAATGATTATTCCACCTGAAACCCAGGGTATCTCCTATTGTCATGTCAGGCTCTTAATTTGAGACCTAAAAACCAAAGTAATACAATGCCATTAAAACCTTAATCAAAATGAAAAATACCTCAAGGCGAAAATTTATCAAGAAATCAGCCATTGGAGTGGCTGGTGGAATAATGGCTTCCGGAAATGTGCATGGAACCATGTTGAATAAAAAGCAGGAAAGGCTGCCCCGCGAAGTGTGGATAGGGACCGTTTCACAGGACAGAATGGAAGTTGATAGCAGGGAAGAAGTAATAGATTCCATGATTGGATTTCTTGAGGCTATGAAAGTCTATCAGCCCGATATTATCTGTCTTCCGGAGACCTTTACACATTATGGCAATCCTTCAGGCATATCATTTAGGGAGAGTGCAGAATCAAGCCCTTTTCCCTCCTTGATACGTTTCCAAGATTATGCAAAAAAGAATCACTGTTACCTGATCTGTCCGATAATCATCAGAGAGGAAAACAAAGCCTACAATGCAGCAGTTGTGATAGACAGGCAGGGTGAAATTCTTGGCAATTATAAAAAAATACATACTACCATAGGTGAGATGGATCAGGGTGTCTACCCGGGACCTCTCGACCCACCGGTATTTGACCTGGATTTTGGAAGAATCGGAATTCAAATATGTTTTGATATAGAATGGAAGGATGGCTGGGAAGCCCTGAAGGAAAAAAATCCGGATATCATCTTCTGGCCATCAGCTTTCCCCGGCAGGACGCTTATCCAGACCAAGGCATGGGAATGTTCTGCTTTTACTGTCAGTAGTACCATAAAAGGGCCTTCAAGAATATGCGATCTCCTGGGGACGGTGATAGCCCAGACCGAATTCTGGAACCGTAACTGGATTTGTGCAGCCGTAAATCTTGAAAAAACACTTATCCATACCTGGCCCTATGTGAAAGACTTCCCAGATATTAAAGCAAAATATGGCAGGGATATAAAGTTGGAGACTTTTGATGAAGAGGAATGGACCACCATTGAAAGCCTGTCTCCTGAAATTAAGGTTCAGGATGTCATGGATGAGTTTGGTATTCTTACCTTAAAGGAACACATTGCAAGGGCGGACAGGGCCCAGCAGAAAAAACGCAGTTAAGGTATTCAGGGTCACGGTCAGTATACGCAAAGGTTTATGAAATTTTGCATAATCCAGCCATAGAAACAGGATCAATGTTTTCAGGAGCCCGGAACTGGTGGCTGTTCAACTATCTTATCCAGTGTTCTGTCCCAGTACATTTTTTTCCCTTCACGGTAAGCACGTGTGGCCATGATAATGCCGATTGAGTGCCAGTATCCCGTCATGATATGGCCATTTGTTTCGGGATTGCCGTCACGGATACAATCGATCCAGTTGTCAAGATGTGGTTTGCTGTCGTCACTTAATACGGTGGGAGCTATCCTGTCTTCAAATTCCGGTACGGTAATCATTTCGGCCTCACCATTTCTTACCGCCTGTTTCAGACCTTCATAAAAGTCGAATCCCCCGGGTAGGTTCAGGTGTTCGGGAATGAAGAACCAGCGGGGAGAACCTTCCCCGCCATGGGCAAATAAGGTGCCTTTTTTACCACGAATAATCGTATGGTCGCCAAATTTATTGGCATAGTTTGATTCATAAGAATAGAGGAATTTATCCTTCTCAAAGGTGGCCAAGGCCTGGAATGTGTCAGGGTTTTCCCGAATATCAGGCCATCCGAATATACCTCCATTCGCCACCATCGAATCCGGGATAGCAGTATCAGTATAAAAATGAACGAGGCCTATACCATGACTCATCCATTGTGATGTTATTCCGCCTGAGTACTTCTCAAAAATCCTGAACTCAAAATATTTCCATGGATCGAAAGGCTCGTATGGTTTCCCGAGTAACCACCGGTTCCAGTCTGTATCTTCCTCACGAATGGCAGCCACATCCGGATCGTCCGGCTCGTGCCAGCGGTGATTGTTATCGTTCCAGCACTGATCAATCTTAGTTATTTGTCCGAGTTTGCCAGATCTTACAATATCCCTGATTTTCAGATGTATTGGTTCACTGACCCATTGTGAACCCATCTGCACAATTTGTTTTGAATTCAATACAGTGTCACGTGCTAGTTTAGCTTCCTCTATATCCTGTGCCATTGGTTTTTCACAATAACAATCTTTGCCTGCCTGAACGACTTCGGCCAGGATCCTGGCATGCTGGTGGTCACCGGTGGCGATCATGACTGCATCCACATCCTTATCGTTCAGAAGCTCTTCTGAGTATTTGTATTCTTTAACCCTGGTACTGAACTTATCAAGGCAGTCAGCGGCTGCCTTTTCTCTGTTTTGTTTCCAGATATCGCATACGGCAATTGCATGCAGGTTCTTATCATCATAGGAACCCTCTACCATTCGCCGGTGGCCATAACTTCGGGCTCCTGTACCAAGAAAAGCTATGTTGATCCGGTCATTCGCCCCGGTAATCCTGCGATATGATTTTGCACTGTATCCAGCCGAAAGGCCTACCAGTCCTGTGGCTGTGGTGCCGATAAACCTGCGTCTCGAAATCTTTTCTTTCATGTTTTTATTACTAAAAATATGAAATGATTTTGAATTTCATCAGTTTGGATTTTGTTTTTCTTATTTTTATCCGCTGGAAAAATCCGTTTCAATGAAACGAACATGATTTTTATTAATCATAAAATTTTATACGAATGAAAAGTTCTCTTTTGTTCATCCTTGTTCTCCTGGTTTGCATGGTATCTTGCAATAAAAGATCAGACTATTCATATCCATTGGAAAAATACAGTGAACTCGGTATGCCTGATTTCAGCAGGGCATGGAAAATCAGTGAATTTGGGGATGTAATTGGAACACTGCGTGATATTCAAAATAATGAAGCGTTATCATTACCAAGAAAAGGCAGCAGGAAATCCGGTAAACTCTTTGAACACATGGTCAGCATGGACAATCTGTCTTTTCTGAATATTGACTCTCTTCCCCTTTATGAAAAAGCCTACCGGATACAATCTTTTCTCCATATTCAGAGTGAATATATCGATATCTATACCGACATCCGTCACAGGGAACAATATTACAATGAGGAACTGATCGATTTCTATATTTATGGAATTTCAATTACCCAGAAGATGCTTGATCTTGCATATAAAATCAATGAATCTGATGCACCGGGGGATGTAGGGATGCAATCCGGTTTTCCGGGTATACAATATGGACATGTATTTATGTTATCCACCAGTTTGGATAAGCAGAAAAACACTTCACTATATAAGGTAGAAGACCTTGAGAGATTGAGCGATAGCATTGCTCATTCTGTAAGAAGAAACATGTCCTGGTTTGATACGATTGCCATAGATAAAATAAAGCAGAATATGCTCGTGGTAATTGATAGCAGTTCTTCTGATAAAATCAGGTATGAGTACAGGGAAATAATCAATAGTTTATAGACCTGTCAATCTTTGCTTTTGTCCCTGGCTCTAAATTGATTTATTGTGAACTGAACGGGAGAAAGTTTTTCTCTGCCGGTTGGGATTTCTTCCTTTAATTTCTCAATCGCCTCGTGAAGTGTATAGCATGCTTCCCGATAACTTAAGCCACAGATTTCAGAAATCAAACGTATTCCCCTATCCCGTAATTTCTTATTCGAGATCTCTACACAGCTCATCCAGTTACCTGTCACCCTGCCTGATAGAACCATTGTTCCGGTTGATATCGTATTCAGGATTAATTTAACTGCCAGACGCTCCGTCAGGTTCAGAACCGAAGATGCGGGATGACAGGCAACCCGGTAATCTGCATCTGCATCACCATTGCCTATGATCAAAGTAAGTTGCTGCCTGAATTTCGATGCACTCTGTTGAAAGGCATGCTGGTAATCAATGTATGCCGGACTGAGGGTTTCCTTGCTTCCAAGGATACATACTGCGATGTTGGGAGTCCTTGACATACGGGAATCATCTTCTTCATTTCCGATAAGGAATTTCAGGATTTCATCTTTATCCAGTTTGGGTGGGACAGAGGCCAGACTTTCAGGAACACCCATTTGCCGGTAAAGCCCGCTGTCCCATTCCAGGCACCGGGGGGGACGGCCCAATATATGTTCCCATACGGCGGCGGTCGGTCGAAGCGGACTCTTTACGAAAGCCCATGAAACCGGAGATATGGAATCATCAGACTTTCTGAAAGGTGGTAACATAAAAGTAGGAGCCCTTTCCGTTGTATCGGTAAAAATATCCAGAAGGAATTCATCTGCATAATAGGTAACCAATCCTTTTTCCTGATAGATCTCTTTCTCAAGGTTAATATAAGCTGCTATTGATTCTGTATTACTGACGGTGAGCAACTCATCTAAAAGTGTGCTGAATGCCATGGCATAATCTATCTCCAGGATATTCAGTTTCTCCTGTAGATTTTGGGGGATCAAGTGCATGATTGAACGGCATAAAATAATCTCCAGTGCGGCTCCGGCAATCAAGAGTTCCGCAGTGGTCGCCTGCATTCTTGTTGAACCGGCTATCGCCATTGGTCCGCAATATAGTTCAAGCACCGTTACCCGGGGATCTTCGATTGCACGTCTTGAACGTTCAATATTCTCGACCAGGACAGACACTGGATTATTGAACAACAGGAATACTTTTGCGCCACGGTCTGCCGCTTCTTCAACTGTTCCCAGCACCGACGATGTTTCACCACCTTCTGTAATTGCGATCAGCATATCTAAGTTTGACATTTCCAGTTCACGTACCTGCTGTTTGCCAAACTCCTGATAGTCTTCAAAATATTCAACGGAACGGATCATTGCATAATCTCCACCAGTCATAATGCTGAACACCCTGTCTTCATTTTTCTCTATTTTAATATATATATCAGGATATTTATTTCGCAGATCCCGGAAGAAATAACGCCACATTGCTTCCAGCAGAATGCTCAGACGGCCGGTAGATCCGCATCCGGAAAAAACAATTTTACCCCCATTAGCAATCGTATGCACTCCGGTGTTGACCATTTCCTCGAATTCATTACCCTTCAGGATCTTTTTGGCCATGGTTTGAATGTCCCGGTCTACTGATAATAATGATGCTACTCCATCCGCGGGATTTTTTTCAAACGTCAGGTCAATGTTCCTTGTCCTGGGATTGGACTGTTCGGTCGGCAACATTCCAAGATGAAACTGTTTTTCGTTGTTGAGGAAGTTCTCCGCTTCCTGTTGAGCTATATAATTCATATATTTCAAAGATTAAACTTAATGCTTTTTGAAAGAATATGGAGAAGGGGATCGTCATATTTGATGGGTACTGCAATTTTTGTTCCCGTTCTGTGCTGTTCATCATCAGGAGGGATAAGAAAAGGTATTTCGCCTTTGCAGCTTCACAGACACCGGAGGGACAAAACATCATTGGTCTGTACCGTCTTGGAGAATTGGCAGGACACTCCATAGTGCTGATCGAACATGGAAATGTCTACCGGAAATCCACAGCAGCTTTGAGGATAGCCAGGCAACTGGGCAAGGGGTGGTGCCTGTTCTATGTATGCATGATTATTCCGCGAAGATTCAGGGATTTTATCTATGACCTGATCGCCCGGAGCAGGTACCGTTTGTTTGGCATGAGTGACAGTTGTTTTATGCCGGAACCCGGAATAAGGGAAAGGTTCTTGCAGGAAGAATGACTGGTACTTATCACTTGTATCAGGGCAATTCTTTCAGGCCCTCCTCAATCTCACGGAAACGGTTTGACAAGGCAGCCAGCAGGTTACTGAAACTGGTCATTGCTGCCTTTGTCTCAGCTGAGATATCGGATTGCTGCAGCCGGAGCATTAAGTATCCATATAATCCTGTAAGGCAGACTTCAATCTCGGAAGAGTAGGTCTCCGGGCTTTTCTGTTTGAGACTCTTGATATTTTCACTGGCTTTCTGATAGATCTGCTGGTATTTCTTCTCATCGGCAGAATGGAGGAGACGCAGGTGAAGGTCATTGAGTTCCCTGATCAGGT
This sequence comes from Bacteroidales bacterium, assembly GCA_036480555.1. GTDB lineage: Bacteria > Bacteroidota > Bacteroidia > Bacteroidales > SM23-62 > SM23-62. The sequence goes on from JAZGGT010000082.1 coordinate 11,406, forward strand.
TTGTGAGGAATGACATGTGTCCCCTCTCCTGAATGTTCTCGTCTATCATCAGTGTGATCAGGTTGGTATACCAGGTACGTATTTCATTGAGCGTTTCATCCGGCAGGCTGAACTTGCTGATTACGATCTTATCTATATGGGGAAAATTGAACTTTGATGACCTGATAAGGTCCTCAACCTGCCACATGTAGAGAATGAATTCTGCAATGTTCGTTTTTCGTTTTTCCTGTGCAATGATCATAAGCTGAATACTTATTCCCCTCTGAGTTTTTCCATGGTCCGTCTTTCCTTCTTGGTAGGACGGCCGCTGCCTTTATCCCGGCTTATAAAAAATGTTTCCCTGACCTTCAGTTTTTCCAGCTCCTGTTCAGGGGTGATATCTTCAATATAGTCCTTCACCAGCCTGGCTGATAACCTTTTGGTAAGCAGGCCGGTCACCTTGAAAGAATAAACAACCGGGGGTCTTTTGACCTGTATGATATCATTGATCCTTAGTACCCTGGATGGTTTTACAGGCTGTTCCCGGATCAGGATCCTTCCTTTTTTACAGGCCTCCGTGGCCTGGTTCCGGGTTTTGAAGATCCTGACGGCCCATAGCCATTTATCAACCCTGATCTGCTTATCGATCAGCATTTTTATCCTCCTCTCTACTCGCTAACCTCCAGCATGAAGCCTGTCCTGTGTATATTGGTGATGTTCACGGAAGGATCATCAGAGAGAAATTTCCGGAGTTTGGTGATATAAACATCCATGCTGCGCCCCATGAAATAATCATCCTCTCCCCATATCATCTTCAGGGCAATCTCCCGCCTGAGTATCTTGTTCTTGTTAATGCACAACAGTCGTAAAACCTCAGCTTCCTTCTTGGTAAGTCTTTTCTCACCCTTAGGACCTTTTAACAATTGATTGGAGTAGTCGAATTTAAACTTTCCCAAATCATATACTGTTTCTTTTTCCCCGTTCAGCAGGCTGAGCCTGGTCCTCCTGAGAATGGCTTCAATCCGGAGGTTCAGCTCTTCGGTACTGAACGGTTTGGTTATATAATCATCACCTCCGATCTTAAAACCTTTGATCCTATCCTCTTTCAGGTTTTTGGCTGTCAGAAAAACAATGGGTACGACATCATTGATCACCCGGATCTCTTCTGCCAGGGTGAAACCGTCTTTAAGGGGCATCATAATGTCCAGTATGCAAATATCAAATTTGCCATTCTTAAATAGTTCCAGTCCCGCCTCACCGTCCTCAGCATGCTGCACGCTATATCCTGACATGGTTAGAAAATCGGTTAGTACAAAGCCCAGGTTTTTATCATCTTCGACAAGGAGGATGTTTGCTTTGGATTTTTTCTTCATGGTATTAGCTTGATCAGCTAATTTAAAAAAATTATATGGGTGTATCAAGAGGAAGGTAAATATCAAAGCGGCTGCCCTTGTTGATTTCGCTTTTTACCTCTATGTGTCCACCGTGGGCATCCACCATGTTTTTAACATAATACAAGCCCAGGCCGAATCCTTTTACATTGTGAATATTTCCGGTAGGGATCCTGTAAAATTTATCAAAAATGTGCTTTATTGTTTCTTTCGACATGCCAATCCCATCATCCTCAATGGATAAAATTATTCCTTCCTGTTTATTATTGGTCTGAATATTCAGGGAGGTTCCGTTACTGGAGTATTTGATAGCATTGTCTACCAGGTTAGTAACAACATTCTTAATATGCATTTCATCTGCATTGAGTATGAACTGGTCTGCATCAAAATGATAATTTACTGTTGTTACTTCCTCACACTCATCGAAACACAGGTGCTGGACGGTGTTCCTGACAAGTCGATGCAGATCAAATTCTGATTTGGTAAGGCTGAATTCATCCCTGTCAAGCCTGGCCACCTGCAGGACACGGTCTACCTGTCCCCTCATCCGGATGTTCTCATCATAAATGATCTTTAAGTATTTTTTAATCCTTTCCGGCGAGGCGTCTGCATTCGTCTGCAACAATACCTCGGATGCAAGTGAAATGGTAGATATCGGGGTCTTGAACTCGTGGGTCATGTTATTGATGAAATCATTTTTTATCTCCGACAGCTTTTTCTGTTTTATGATTGTGTTAATGATATACATGAAAGTGAAAATGAGGATCAGGAAGAAGATAGCCGTAAAGACCAGCCAGACTGACATCTCAACAAGCACCACTTTACGTTGTGAAGGGAAATACACTTCCAGGTGGAAGAATTCTTCCTTCCAGAGGCAGGAAAGGCATGCCTTATGGCAATCCTTTTTTAATGATTTTGGAATGATTTCCGTGGAGGAATAAATAATGGAGTCATTGCTTGTCTTGAGAATCGCATATTCAAAGTCCGGATCAAGTTTGTGATAATCTATATATTGCATGAGCAGGGAAGCCAGCAAAGTAGTATCGATCACTTCAAAAAAGGTAATTTTTGGTTGGGCTTCTGAATAAAATGCGTTCTCTGACCGGTTCAACGCAGCGTCATTGGCGTTGACCATCCCATCGATAACTTCTTCCAGGGCCATATCAACCCTGTGGTCATGTTGTTCCTGGACCAGATTGATGGCATTCCAGACCCAGGAACACTGGGTGATGGTCAGGCCAACCAGTGAAATGGAAGCGGCCAGGATAATGATGGTGATTTGGGATTTTTTCATGCCTCTTTTGCCAGCACAAATATAAGAGTAAAAAGGGCTGGTGTTCAGGCTTTAACAAATCTTTAACAGGCCTGTGGACAAAGGGTTCTGGAAGGTTTTGTCAGCGGTTGTTGAACTGGTTCATGGTCCGTTCCACTCCAAGGGTGCCGAAGCTTAAAATAATATCATTGGCGACCTTGATCTGGTCCGCAAGATCATTTTCTTCCTCGCTTGTCCATTCACCAAGGACATGTCTCACCTGGCTGCCGGGATAGAATTCATTTCCTATACCGAACCTGAGGCGTGCATATTGCTGGGTGCCCAGGATCTGGTTGATATGGGCCAGGCCGTTATGTCCCCCGTCCCCCCCGTGCGGGCGAAGGCGTAGTGTGCCGAATGGGAGAGCCAGGTCATCTACCACGACCAGCAGCCGGTCCACCGGCACCTTCTCCTTTTTCATCCAGTAATGCACCGCCCTGCCACTCAGATTTACATAGGTGGTGGGTTTGATAAGAACGAAAATCCTGCTTTTGTATTTCAGGTTTGCTGAGAATGCCAGGCGGGTATCTTTAAAATGAATATTGGATGCACTGGCTAGTGCATCCAATATTGCAAAACCTATATTGTGCCTTGTACCGGAGTATTCCTCTCCAATATTGCCGAGTCCAGCAATCAGGTATTTCAAGGGAACTGTATTTTATCCTTGCTTGTAGAATTCCTCCTTGGAGGATCCTTCCTTGGAGGATTCTCCCTCTCTGGCAGCGGGAGCCTCGTCGGTCGGAGGAGCTTCTCCTTCTTCGACTTCTTCAGCAGCGACTTCCTCAACTTCTTCGGGCAGGGCTTCGCGTAAGCCTTTCGCAATCAGTCGTGATGAGACCACACCTACCACCATAGCCCTGGGCGGGTCCAGGATCTCAAGATTATCATAAACAAGGTCGCCAATTTTTATGCTTTCACCTATGTTCATGTCCGTAAGATCTATTTCGAGCCGGTCCGGCATGTCCTTAATCAAACCGTTCACCTTCAGATAATGCCTTCTCTGCCTTAGTTTTCCGCCTTCAAGTAATCCCACTGAACTGCCTGTTAACCTGACAGGTAGATTGACGGTTACTTTCTTGTCCGGGAAGACCTGTACAAAATCAATATGAATGATACTGTCACTTACCGGGTGGAACTGTATATCCTGCATGACGGCATCAAAAGCCTGGCCGTCAACTTCAAGTTTCACCAGATATACATCCGGTGTATAGACCAGCTTCTTGAACTGGTTCTCATGAGCAGAGAAATGCAGATTCTTTTCTCCACCATACATTACGCAGGGGACAAGCTTTTGTTTCCTCAGGTCTTTGGATTCCTTCTTCCCAAGATCCTGGCGCAGGGCCCCCTTGATTTCTAATGTTTTCATTTTAACAATTTAAAAAGTGCTACTCAGAATTAGAGGGCGCTAATTCCCCATCACACACGCTTAGAAATTACCCCTCAAAAAAAGACCCGCAAATATAATACTTTATTGGATAAAACTAGAACTGATGGATTGATAATTGTAGACTTTATTGATCACATCAGCAAAAAGTTCGGCCACGGAGATGGTCCTGATCTTTTTATTATTCCTGGGAAGGGGAATGGTATCGGTCACAATGACCTCCTTGATCTTGGATTTCTGAATTCGTTCATAAGCCTTACCGGACAGGACCGGGTGAGTGGCGCAAACCCTGACTGAAGTGGCCCCCTCCTTTACCAGCATATCGGCTGCCAGGCAGATGGTGCCTGCTGTATCGATCATATCATCGATAATGATCACATCTTTACCCTTGATTTTTCCGATCACCTTGATATCTTCCACAACATTTGCTTTTTTTCTGA
>JAZGGT010000083.1:0-7494 GCA_036480555.1 Bacteroidales bacterium
TCTCAACAACCTTGCCGCTGAAGTGGAGATTATTACCGGCCAGGGGATGGTTGAAATCCATGGTGACGAATTCATCATTAAATTTGACTACGACACCGTTTAACCGTTTCCCGGACTGGTCCAGCATTGGTATATGATTGCCCACCTTTAAATTCTCATGGTCAATCTCTCCATCCACGGCGAAAGCTTGTAATGGGACATCCACAATGGCATCATCTGCAACTGGCCCATATGCATCAGCGGTAACCAGATCAAAATCGAACCCATCATTTAATTTCAGTCCGTTCAGGTTTTCTTCAAATTTTGGCAGCAGGTTATCAGTACCGAAAAGAAACATCAGGGGTGAATCAGTACCCACTGTTTCAACTGTTTCTCCTTCAACCTTCAACTCATATGAAAGGGATATTACTTTATTTTTTTCTACGATCATCTGTTATTTGAAATGATTGGTGAATTATTATTAAACCCACAAAGTAACACCATCCTGAAGGAATATCAAAACAGTGGAATGTTAAATTACTTATAAATTATTGCTAGAAATTGAATCCTAACCGAAAGACGGGATTGCTGTATGGTGAACTGGCTGTTTCATTCAGGTTCCAGAGGACCATGATCAGAAAACCGCCCCGCCGGCCTATTGGCTGGAAGATCCCGCCACCAATCAGCACAGAGTGAAGATTGAATCGTCCATCTGCATCGGGAGGAGCACCGATTTTAAAATATTTGCTTTCAAGGCTAAGTATTTCATATTCGGCATGCCCGAAAAGCCCGAAATTGAGTCCCAGCCCTATTGTCTCGCTCAGGTCCTTGATCACCATATACCTTGCAAAGACAGTTCCACCGTAGATATGTGTCTCATAGGGAACATAACCGGGATAATTACTTTTAAAGTATTCATACCTGATTCCCGGTCCCACTGCCAGCCTGGGGGTTAAATATATGCCGGCAAGTGGTGAAATTTCTATATTGGTCACAGTTCCAAATTGCAGTCCGAAGTTACCTCCAAAAAATAACCTTTCCCTCAAAGGGGGTTTTTCTTCCCACTGTGCCTTTAAAAGGCTACAAGATAATACCAGAAGCAATACTATTAACAATCCAAACCTTTCTATACCTCTCATTTTTGACTAATAATTCAGAACTTAAAAATATAAAATTCCCCGATTAATTGTATTTTGTTAAATTGATGTAACATTAAAACACATATTCATGAAAATTATTGTTACTGGTGCAAGCAGGGGCATTGGATATGAACTGGTCAGGCTGCTGGCTCAGGACAGCAAGCACCAGATATTGGCTGTTTCAAGAAATCACGAGAGACTGGAAAAGCTGAGGCAGGATTGTAAAGGAGACCCCGGAAAGCTACTGGTACAGCCATTCGACCTTGAGATGCTTGAGGACATTTCAACCAGGTTTTTACCGGCAGTGCAGGAACATTTTGATTCACTTGACATCCTGGTGAATAATGCAGGTCTGTTGGTGAATAAACCATTTGAACAGCTTAACCTGGAAGATTTAAAGCGCAGTCTGGCGGTAAATTACCTGGCTCCTGTGGTTTTGATCCAGGGACTCCTGCCTTTGCTTCTGAAGGCTCAAAAGCCTCATGTGATCAATATCAGCAGTATGGGAGGTGTGCAAGGAAGCATCAAGTTCCCCGGACTATGTTCATACAGTTCATCGAAGGCTGCCCTGGGCGTAATGACGGAATGCCTGGCAGCCGAGTTCAAGGAAAGCAGAATACGATTTAATACACTGGCCCTGGGATCAGTACAAACGGAGATGCTGGAAAAGGCTTTCCCTGGTTATAAGGCTCCTTTGAATCCAGGTGAAATGGCTGCTTTCATCAAGGATTTCGCGGAAAATGGCGGGACTTATTTCAATGGCAAGATCCTTCCCGTATCCCTTTCAACTCCCTAAATTTCCTGGTCCGGCATATTTACATCTACCATGTTCTCAGGGGTATAATCCTTGGCGATAATTTCTCCTTTTAAGACACGAAGTCCATTCATAGCCAGGGCATGCATCTCATCTTCTCCTGGATAGATGACCACCGGTGCGATGTAGGAGACCATTTTTTTGATGTACTCATCCACCATGGGATTATTGGCCATGCCACCGGTCAGTATGATGGCATCTACCTCACCAAGAAGGACGGTAGACATGGCCCCGATCTCTTTGGCAATCTGGTAAGACATGGCATCCTGGATCAGGCTTGCCTTTTCATCTCCTCCATCGGCCATAAGTTCGATCTCATAGGCATTGTTCGTTTTGAAATAGGCTACATAACCCCCTTCACCTTTGATCATTTTTTTTACATCATCATATGGTATATCTTCTTCATAACAGAGCCGTACCAGGGCACCAACCGGTAAGGTCCCCGTTCGTTCCGGAGAAAAGGGTCCTTCTCCATCAAGGGCCTGGTTAACATCGATAACACGGCCCTGTTTATGGGCTCCGACGGATATCCCCCCGCCCAGATGGGCAATGATCAGGTTGAGATCTTCATATCTTTTATTTAATAACCTGGCGTACGACCGGGCTGTAGCCTTCTGATTCAGTGCATGAAAGATGGATAAACGGTGAAATTTGGGATGCCCGGAAATCCTTGCTACATCTTCCAGCTCATCCACCACAACAGGATCTGCAATATAGGCCATGGCATTGGGCAGTGAACGCGCAATGGAATCTGCTATCAATCCACCGAGGTTGCTGGCATGTTCTCCCAGGATACTTGTCTGGAGATCCTTCTTCATCTCTTCATTGATATTGTAAGTGCCAGATTTTATGGGTTTTACGAGTCCGCCTCTGCCAACTATGGCCCCAATCATGTCCAGTTCAATATGTGCATTTTTTAGTTCTTCCAGGATGATGTTCCTGCGATACTCAAACTGATCTGAAATTTTTGTGAATTGTTTGAGGTCCTCAACATTATGAGGAATACTTTTCAGGAAAATGATCTTGGTATTAATATAGACTGCCACCTTGGTAGATGTTGAGCCGGGATTGATAGCTAGGATATGATGATATGCCATGATTAAAGCTGGTTTTTTCGAAAATAAGGCTTTTTCCTTAATTAAATACAGGTGTTGATATGGTATATAGCAGCTTATCCAAGCACCGCTGCCAGGGCTATCGACATCAGCTTGCTTTTCCCGGAATCTGCCCTGCTGGTCAGGACAATCGGTGCACTGGCTCCCATGACCACGGCAGCAGATATACTGTTAGCAAAAAAAATCAGGGTCTTGTAGAGTATATTCCCGCAATTAAGATCCGGGACGAGTAAAATGTCAACATCACCCGCTACCTGGCTGCTGATACCCTTGAGAAGGGCAGCTTCCCGGGAGACTGCATTATCCATGGCCAAGGGTCCGTCGACAAGGCAACCTTTGATCCTGCCGCTCAGATTCATCGCTTTCAGATCCCGGGCATCTACGGTGGACTGTATCCTGGGGTTGACTGTTTCAATCGGTCCAAGTATGCCCACTTTGGGTTCCTTGATGCCGATCCTGTGAAACATTTCCACTACGTTCTCGATAATGCCTGCTTTCTCCCCCAGGCTGGGCTGAACATTCATACCGGCATCTGTTACAGCGATCAGTTTATGGTAGGAGGGGACCTCGAAAAGGGCGGCATGACTGAGCAATTTATTCTTTCTCAGACCCTTATCCTTATCAAGTACGGCCTTTAAAAGAGGTGCCGTAGAGACAAGTCCTTTCATCAATATACTGGCTTCACCCTGCCGGATCAGTTCAATGGCAAGTTCACAGCTTTTCTCAGGGTCTTTTTCATCTATTAGGGGAATATCCACTGGTTCCAGCTCATTCTTCCTGCACAATTCAAGGATCTTATCCGAATCCCCAATAAGGATGGGATTGATGATATTTTCAGTTTTTGCATACAGGACTGCCTGCAGGACATGCAGGTCTTCAGCCGCAGCAACAACCAGTTTCTTTGAGGCTTGATTTTTGGCAATTTCCAGGATTTCTGAAAGATGCCTGTAGGTATTTTGTCCGTCTCCGGTCATTTGATTTCCTTAATGATCCTGGCTGTATCTTCAGCAATCACAAGTTCTTCATTGGTTGGTATGACCATCACCTTAACAGGGGAATTATCCTTGCTGATGATGGCTTCCGTCCCCCTGACAGCTTCATTTTTCTCCTTGTCGAATTCAATGCCCGCGAATTCAAGACCCAGGCAGATCTCTTCCCGTGAATCAGGAGCATTTTCACCAATGCCGCCGGTAAACACAATGGCGTCTGCACCACCCATGGCGGCCATGTAAGCTCCGATATACTTCTTGATCCGGTAATGGTACATCTTCAAACCCAGGCCGGCACGTTCATTATTCTCTTCAAATGCTGCCTTCTCTATCTCTCTCATATCAGATGAAACACCCGTGATCCCAAGCATGCCGCTATGCTTGTTGATGAGGGTACTGGCAGCCTGAACACCAATCTCCTCTTTGCTCATGATGTATGTCAGTACACCCAGGTCAAGATCACCTGTGCGGGTTCCCATGATGAGCCCCTCTACCGGAGTTAAACCCATGGATGTATCCAGGGATCCACCATCCTTAATGGCAGTGATAGAGGCACCATTGCCCAGGTGGCAGGTGATCAGCCTCAGTTTTTTAAGATAGGTATTCAGTATCCTGGCAGCCCGGCTGGATACAAAACGGTGGGATGAACCATGAAAACCATACCTTCTGATGCCGTATTTGGTATATAATGAATACGGAATGGCATACATGTATGTATAATCGGGCATGGTCTGGTGAAAAGCTGTGTCGAAGGTGGCGACCTGGGGGACATTCGGCAGCAGGGCTTGCATGGCGTATATGCCTTTCAGGTTCGGAGGATTATGAAGGGGGGCCAGATCAACACAATCTTTAATACCGGCCATTACATTTTCATCGATCAGGGCGGAAGATTGGAATTTTTCGCCTCCGTGAACCACCCTGTGCCCTACAGCATCTATTTCGTCAAAACTCTTTATGCTGCCTCGTTTCTTACTGATCAGTAAGCCCAGCATGTATTCAATGCCAATCGAGTGGTCAACAATTTCACCTTCCAGCCTGACTTTGTCCCCGCCATTTCTTTCATGCATGATATAGGATCCGTGCAATCCGATCTTGTCCACTTGTCCCTTGGCAATTACCTCATTTTTTGTCATATCAAAAAGCTGGTACTTAATGGAGGAACTGCCGCAATTAATTACAATAATATTCATGCTGTTGCTTTTGCGATTTATACTAAATATAATCAGTGGTTGTGATGGCCTGGCTGACAATTTTATGTTTCTCATATTTATAGAACCCCTTGCCAACCTTTCTCCCCAAGTGATTCGCCCTTACCAGCCGCTTCAAAATAGGAGAAGGTTTGAACTTTTGTTCACCGTATTCAAAATACAGATTGTCCATCCATTTCTGCACCTTGTCCAGTCCCACTCTGTCCGCCAGCTCAAAAGGCCCCAGCTGCAGACCGTATCCAAATTTCATGGTATCGTCAATGCAATTGATGGAGGCCACACCTTCCATCAATACTTCACAGGCCTCATTTATCAGCGTGACGATCAGCCGCGTACTGATGTTGCCAAGGGATTCGTTCAGGGTGATCGGCCGTTTATCCAACATTTTAATGAAGCGTATGGCAAAATCGAAAGACTCATCATTGGTGTCGAGTCCACGTATCACCTCTACAATCCCAACCTTTGAAACAGGGGTAATAAAATTAAAACCTACCGCTCTTTCGGGATGATTCAGGGCTGATGCCAGGTCACTTATCATTAATGTTGCATTATTTGAAGCAATCACTGTTTTTATATCGATTATCTCTTCTAATTTTCGAAAGACTTCTTTCCTGTCCTGCACGGAAGTCCCACGCCCCTTCCTGTGAATGGTCTCGATGATAAGGTCACACTCCCGGATAGCATTAAAATCCGTACTGCCCTGTATGCGAGACAAAATCGCACGCTTTTCACTGCTCGTAATACCCCATTGTTTGATGGTCTCATCCAGCTGTCTATCAATTGATTCCATGATCTGAACAAGCAATTCTTCCGTTCTGTCGACAAAAACAACCTCGATTCCCTGCCGGCATATGCTCCTGATGATCTCCTGTCCCAGGCTTCCTGCACCTATCACACCAACTTTCTGGAGTCCCCCGTTCCTTCCTTGAACAATCTTCTTTTGTAAACTGTAATCAGCTAATCTTTCTGACATCTTATTTTATAATATTATGTGTTTTTTCTATTTGCAATCCGGCAGCCTGGTTAGCGGTGATGGCAACCAGGTTGACAATGTCGCTCACGGAACAGCCCCGGGAGAGGTCGTTGATGGGAGCCGCCATTCCCTGCAGAACCGGGCCAACGGCCTCGGCACCTGCAAGCCTCTGGACGAGCTTATAGGCAATATTTCCCGCATCCAGTGATGGAAAAACAAGCACATTGGCATTCCCGGCAATATCGCTTCCTGGGGCTTTCTTGGCAGCGATGGATGCTATGATGGCTGCATCTGCCTGTAAATCACCATCAATTTTTAATTCAGGAGCCATTTCCCTGGCCATGCGGGTAGCATTGACCACCTTGTCGACCATTTCATGCCTGGCACTTCCTTTGGTCGAAAAGCTGAGCATGGCCACACGAGGTTCAAATCCTGCAATGGCCCTGGTAGTATTGGCTGTTGCCACTGCAATTTCAGCCAGCTCCTTATCTGTTGGATCAGGATGTACGGCACAGTCAGCGAAGACTATGATGCCATTCTCTCCAAAACTGCTGTCCTTCAGGATCATAATAAAGGCACCAGAAACCACACTGATCCCGGGCATGGTTTTGACGTATTGGAAGGCAGGCCTTAGCACATCACCCGTGGAATTCATGGCCCCTGCCACCTCTCCGTCAGCATCCCCGTTCTTAATCATAAGCGTGGCCAGGTAGAGCGGGTCCTCAATAAGCTTTTTGGCCTCTTCAGCTGTAAGTCCTTTATGTTTCCTCAGTTCCACCATCAGATCAACATATTGTCCTTTTCTATTATGATCAGCAGGATTAACGATACTGGCATTGATTATATTGGTCAAATTAAATTTGTCAGATTCTGCTTTAATGGCATCAGGATTACCGAGCAGGGTGATTTGTGCAATTCCTTCTCTGATGATCTCATCGGCTGCTTTCAGTGTCCTTTCTTCCAGTCCCTCAGGCAACACGATCCGCTTGTTATGACTCTTCGCTTTTAATTTAATTCCATCCAGTAAATCCATTGATAATCAGGTATTTGTAATGTTCAAAAGAATTTTTTAAAAATAGCTCAAAAAAATGGATTTTAAAATCTTTGATGATATGATTTATATCATAGATATGAACACGTTTTCTAAAGGATACTATCTTTACAGTCGTTTTTCAATCATCATTCATGACTTCTCATCAGCATACAACAGCAGAGCAGGATCTGAAAATGCTCGCCTCCCAGCTCGAGGGAGATCTTTTTACAGATTTTTCTATGCG
>JAZGGT010000084.1:0-2078 GCA_036480555.1 Bacteroidales bacterium
CCAGAAAGGCAACCAGTGCGATAAGTAAAACAAGCTTTTTCATAGTTTGATTAAATTTGGGATTTAAGAATATTAAAATTCGATTCATCCAAATATACGGGATGGGACGCAGAGGGTTTGTTAATGAAATGTTAAAGTTCGGATTTTGCCAGAGCTGTGATGAGTCCCCTGACCTGCTGGCCGGGTTTCACAAGTATCTCAGTACCCACGGGAAAGAATATATCCACCCTTGATCCGAAGCGGATAAAGCCCATCTCATCTCCCAGCTTTACATTTTTCCCCTTTGTAGCGTAGCTGATGATCCTCCTGGCTACGATCCCGGCGATCTGCCTGATCAGGATCTCAGTTCCGCCTGTTGTTTTGATTATCAGGGTATTTCTTTCATTCAGGGTGGATGATTTCGGATGGCGGGCGATCAGGTACTTTCCAGGATGGTATTGATAGTAGGACAGGTCACCCTCAACAGGGTACCAGTTGATATGGACATTCCAGACTGACATAAAAACGGATACCTGTATTCTTTCATCATTGAAATACTCACTTTCAGTGGTCTTTTCTATCACTACCACCTTGCCGTCTGCCGGTGCATAGACGAACCCTTCTACCGGGACTGTACGTTTTGGATCCCTGAAGAACCTCAGGATGAAGAGCAATAAAAGGAGGGAAGCAATAATAGCGGCAACCTCTACCCAGGGGAGGGCCTTGGTGAATAATACCAAGGAGGTATCCAGGATGGCCAGTATAACAAAAAGCATGATTGATATACGGCGTCCTTCTTTGTGTATCATAGAACCAGGATTAGATAAATGCTTACAAATGGAGTTGCCATCAGCAGTGAATCAAACCTGTCAAGGATGCCTCCGTGACCCGGCAGCAACCTGCCACTGTCCTTTTTGCCGGTCAGGCGTTTCAGCCATGATTCAAAAAGATCACCCATGGTACCGAAGACAACCACTACCATCGCCAGGCCTATCCATTGTGGGACCGACAATGCTGTATTGAACCTGCTCAGGACAATGGCCAGGATGATGGCAGACAGAGCACCGCCAATACTTCCTTCCCAGGTCTTTTTCGGGGAGATCCGCAGCCATAGAGGATGCTTCCCGGCAAGCCTCCCGGACACATAGGCCATAGTATCATTGGTCCAGATCAGGTAACATACATAGAGGATCCATGCAGGTGAATATGCCTCCAATGTTCCCTGTTGAAAGGCCAGGTAATGCAGGCAGCAGAATCCGGTACCCAGGTAGAGAAACCCGGCAGTACAGACAGGTATCCCCCTGCCGGCGGTAAAGGTTTTTGCCGAGGCATCAAAAATGATCATTAAAAGCAGGGAAATTGCCGGGATGAACATAAAATATGCAGGCAATTGTCCCTTAAGCATAAAGTAGACGATGATGAATGAGCCGGCAAGCAGCAGGGCTCCGGGGATCTTAATGCCGGGTTTTCTTTCCGGATAAAATAAACTGGTGAATTCAAACCAGCCTGCAATGCAAACCAGTGAGAATAAAGCGAGATATAAATAAGGATGCAGGATCAGGGCAAGTATGATCACCACAAGGAACAGGACACCGGTTAGCGATCTGGTGATGGTTTCTTTCAAGAGTCAAACTGCTTGGCAAGCATTTTCGCTTTGATTACATTAACGTTTTTAACGTATATTTCAATTTCCCCAAAGGACTTGTAGGAAGAATCCATCTTGTTGATGATAACGGCCTCGATCTCATGATCTGCCAGCACCTGTTTGAGGATCTCGGCCTGGAACATCTTATCTGTTGAATAAACTTGAACCCAGTCTTTTTCCATCAGGCAGTTTTACTTCTTGGTGTTTCTTCTTCTTTCTCTTTTTTTGTCAGTTTGGGTTCTGTATCTGAAGTTTTTGCCCTGGGAGTTGAGGATTTTCTTCTGCTCTTGGGTTTGCCATCCAGATCGGTCCGGTGGTTTTTCCGGGGACCGAAGATCTTTTCCACATCCTCACTGAATATCACTTCTTTATCCAGCAGCTGTGTGGCCAGTTTATTAAGGCCATCCATATTCTCCCTGAGTGTTTTCTTGGCTCTTTCATATTGCTCTGTAAT
>JAZGGT010000085.1:0-2457 GCA_036480555.1 Bacteroidales bacterium
GACCTGTCGTAATGGATAAAATGGGACTCAGCCATGGGACTGTCCTCCGAGTTGGGTTTTTCGCCCGATGGTCCAAAAACACCGGCTGTGGATGTATGTACTACCCTTTTTACACCATATTTCAGGGCTGACTCCAGGATGTTAAGGGTCCCCTGCACATTCTGCTCATAGATACTTTCAGGTTTCCTGGTCCAGACAGCTGCAAATGCAGCCAGGTGATATACCTGATCACACCCCTTCATGGCATTGTCAATGCTGGCCAGATCGGTAAGGGTCCCTTTAAAAAGCCTGATATTTTTGTGTTGGAGTTCACCGATCTTCGCCTCAGACCTGTACATCGCATGCACCATGTGTCCGGATCCCGCCAGCCTCAGAGCTAGTTGTTTTCCGACAAATCCAGTAGCTCCCGTGACCAATACTGTACTCATCTTGCCTCTCTTTTTTTTACCCGGACCATTTCAGGGTGGAAAGCAATTGAGAACCATTCATTAGACAGGGCCAGTGTAATGTGTACCAGGAAAGCGAACCAGAATGACCCGAGCCGGATGGTTAAATAGCTCAAAATAAAGCCGAAGAAGATTGATCCGATGGTTTCTCTGCTTCCTTTTGGCAGGTGAACCAGGCTATATACAGTAATATTGATAATAATGGCCGGCCAATACCCAAAAGATTCAAGACAGGAAAAAAGCAGAAAGCCACGGAACATGAATTCATACCCGGCCAGGTAAGTGATCCAGCTTATAGCACTCAGTGTGATCAGGCCGGAATTCCATTGCTTAGCCCGGATCTGAGGGTACAGGGCAAGATGGTTCTTATTCCGGGCAGCATAATAATTGATCCCAATAACCAGTATGGCAGCAGGGATCCACCAGATTATACTTTCTGCCAGATATTCCATGGTCGATCCATAAATGCTAACCGGCCTTCGAAATACAAACAAAATGACCAGGACTGGTATCAATCCGAATAATACAGTGCCTGCCAATCGATGCAAGAGAATCTTTCGGATTGAGGCAGTTTCCTTGCTGAATAGCAGCTGTAGCCTGTTGTTTAATGGACCGGAAACAGTAATTAAATAATAAAGCAGAAATGCAACTGCTGTAACCGCTATGGCTATTGTACCATTCAATAATTTAAAATCAGGTTCAAGGAATTCAGGCATGAGATGCGAATATTGAAACCTAAAAGTATCAAATTAAATCATTCCAATGAACCGAGCGCGTAATTGATAAATTTATTTAATGGATACATCAGCCTGAATGTCTTAACAGTTTCCACTACCAATGAGTCACCTGTTATCGTGTCATTATCAAAGCTACGTGAGACTATATAGCTCTTATATTTCAGCAGGTCAATGTGTTCAAAATCCTTGGGAAAACCTTTCGGGGGAGTCTTGAGCCGGTCATCATACATATCCCCGAAATATTCATAAAATTCCTTTCCTTCGATGATCCCTTTGAATTCTTCCGGATTCCCGTAAATTTCATTCCGTATTTTCTTTAGGATATCGGGCATGGGATGGTAAACCCCTCCACCGGCAAATGATCCCTCGGGGTCCAGGTGAAAATAATAACCTGCATTTCCGGATTTTTTTCCGCCCGGGACGATGAATGCTCCAAAATTTGTCTTATAGGGGGATTTGTCTTTGGAAAACCGGATATCCCGGTTGATCCTGAATACAGTGCTTTTGGGCTGAATCGGACCTACAGAAGGATCAAATACCTGGATCTCATTGATAAGGGATTCTATAAATGCGAGGAACTCCCCTCTGGCCTCTTCATAGATCGAACGGTTCGCATGGAACCATTCTTTGTGATTGTTTTTTTTCAGATCACTTATAAAAGAAAGGCTTTTTTTCATGGCGTGGTAATTTTATTTAATGTATCTTTTTGGTGATTTTTTAATCAAATCACTGCGCATAATATATGGAAAAAACCATAATAATTGTAGCCGGGGGACAGGGAATGCGTTTTAATGCTGAAAAACCCAAACAATTTCTATATATACGTGACCGGCCCATCACTATGCATACCATCGACCTGTTCCATTATTACGACCGGAATATGCAAATCATACTCGGGATTGCAGAAACATATTTTTCATATTGGGAAAGTGTTTGTGAGCAATTTCATTTTGACGTGCCCCTAACTCTTTCTCCCGGGGGGGAAACCCGCTATCATACCGTGAAAAATGCCCTTTCCAAAGTCAAAAAGGGCAATTTGGTAGGCATTCACGACGCAGTCAGGCCGCTGGTTTACAAACATACCATTGACCGTTGTTATGAAGAAGCTGAAAAAAGCGGGGCCGCCATCCCATGCATCAATGTTCACAATACCATACGGGAGATCACCGAGAAGGGGAGCCGCTGGATTGACCGTAAAAAATTACGTGCCGTACAAACTCCCCAGGTTTTTCAGTACGATATCCTGATGAAGGGCTACGAACAGGAATATTCCG
>JAZGGT010000086.1:0-26803 GCA_036480555.1 Bacteroidales bacterium
AGCAAATGAAAGACCGGGCTGAGATCGGGCGCAGCTGGCTTGACCAGGTGAAAGATAAATGTCCGGAAGTCAGGTTTACCGCGCATTATGCGCTGCTCGGAGAGTTTGATTTCCTGGATATTTATGAAGCACCGGATGAACAGTCAGCTGCCAAGGTTTCTATTATCAGCCAGGCAAACGGAGCCTTCCAGGCGCAGAGCCTGCCGGCCATTCCTTATAAGAAATATCTCGAACTGATCAAAGAGATTGAGTAAGTTGCCCTATTTGATCGCTTGAAGGGCCCTGTTGATGCGCTGAAGTACTTCTTCTTTGCCCAGCACCTCCATGATATCCATGAGTCCGGGACCGATATTGGATCCCACAAGGCTTAGCCGGAGTGGATTCATTAGCTTGCCAAAACCAATCTCCCGGCTTTCTGTAAGGTTTTTTAAAACAGGCTCAATTTCACCTGCTGTAAAAGGTTCCACCGATGCCAATGATGAGCTCAGGTCACGCAGGAGAGAAGCAACGTCATCCTTCCACACTTTTCTAATGACTTTTTCATCATAACTCGAAGGTGATTGAAAGAAAAACCAGGAGTGTTCCCACAGGTCAGTAAGCAAAAAGGCTCTTCCCTTAACCAGGTCCAGTGCTTTGCTGATATATGAGGAATCGTATCCCAGGTCCCGCTGTTCCAGCTCACCGGTGAACCATGCTGCCAGCTCATCCCCACTTTTCTTTACAAGGTATTGATGGTTGAACCATTTGGCCTTTTCCGGATCAAACCGTGAACCGGCTTTTACGACCCGCTCGAGTGAAAAAGCCTTGATAAGTTCGTCCATGGAAAATATTTCCTGTTCGGTTCCTGGATTCCAGCCCAATAAGGCAAGGATATTGATGAATGCCTCCGGGAAATAACCTGATTCCCTATAACCGCTGGAAATTTCCCCGGTATCGGGTTGTGTCCATGCAAGCGGAAAAACCGGAAATCCAAGCCTGTCCCCATCCCGCTTACTCAGTTTCCCCTGCCCGTCCGGTTTCAGGGTAAGTGGCATGTGTGCAAAGGTCGGCATGGTATCCTGCCATCCAAATGCTTCATACAATAATATATGCAAAGGGGTTGAAGGCAACCATTCTTCACCACGGATCACATGGCTGATCTCCATAAGATGATCATCCACCACATTGGCCAGGTGGTAGGTAGGCATTCCGTCAGCCTTAAGCAGGATCTTATCATCCAGGGTTCTTGTATTGAACTCAACTTCGCCTCTTACGACGTCCTGAAACTCAACCCAATGATCCTCAGGCATTTTATACCTGATCACATATGGCAGTCCCGCTGTTACTTTTTCTTTGACCACATCATCACCGAGGGACAGGGAATTATCCAGTTTCTCCCTGACAAGTGCATTGTAGGTAAATGCGCCCTTACGGCTTTCGGCTTCTTTTCTGAGCCTGTCCAATTCTTCAGGTGAGTCAAAAGCAATGTAGGCATATCCCTTATCGACCAGCATCTCTGCATACTTCCTGTACAGACTCTTTCTTTCAGATTGCCTGTACGGGGCATGCGGACCATCAGCCGTTACGCCCTCATCAATCTGTATCCCGCACCACTTCAGGGAATCTATGATATATTGCTCTGCACCGGCTACATACCGTGCCTGGTCAGTATCCTCGATGCGAAGAATAAAGGTTCCCTTGTTTTTCCGGGCAAAAAGATAATTAAACAAGGCCGTCCTGATCCCTCCTATATGCAGGGGACCTGTGGGACTTGGAGCGAAACGTACTCGTACAGCCTGATTACTCATTTGTTAGATTTTCGGCAAAGATAGTAAATTGTATGTGCAGAAAATCTTTAATTTTAAAAGACTATATTTTCAGTGATGCGCATATTATACGATCTCGGAATAAGGCTTTATTACCTGCTGATTTTACTGGTTTCTCCATTTAATGTGAAAGCCAGGCAATGGATCAGGGGAAGGAAGGGCCTTATGAAAAAAATAGGAAGCACCATTGACCCGGCACTCCCGCTGATATGGTTCCACTGCTCCTCTCTGGGGGAATTCGAACAGGGAAGGCCACTCATTGAAAGCGTACGCAAGCGGGACCCCGGCAGAAACATACTCCTGACTTTCTACTCCCCATCGGGTTATGAAATAAGAAAGGACTACTCGGGGGCAGATTTTGTTTTCTATCTGCCTCTTGATACCCGAAGAAATGCAAAGAGGTTCTTCAGCATGCTTAATATCGAAAAAGCTTATTTCATTAAATATGAATTCTGGTATCACTTGCTTAGCCTCCTGAAAGCCCAAAATATACCAACCTACCTGGTATCAGGGATTTTCAGGAAAGATCAGGTATTTTTTCGTTTCTGGGGAAAATGGTTCAGAAAGATCCTGGCCAGCTTTGATCACCTTTTTGTACAACAGCAATCATCACTTGACCTTCTCAAAAGCATTGGTATACAAAATGTTTCCCTAACCGGGGATACCAGGTTCGACCGGGTCCGGGCAATTGTTCAGGGAATAAAAAAGGACCCCGGGTTCACGGCCTTTACAGGTTCAAAGCCCACCATCATTGCCGGAAGTACCTGGCCACAGGACGAAGAACTCCTGGTCAGGTATATCAACCAAACTGACCGTCAATTAAAGTGGATCATTGTCCCGCACGAAATCCATGAATCTGGTATCACCCGGCTTGCCGGCCAGATACATAAAAAGTGTCAGCGATATACATCTCTGATAGACTGTGAGTTACCGCAAACAGTAGTGATCATTGTTGATACCATAGGCATCCTCTCGTCCCTTTACCAGTATGCTAAGGTGGCTTATATAGGAGGGGGGTTTGGCAAGGGCATACACAACACACTGGAGGCTGCCACTTTTGGGTTGCCGGTAATATTCGGACCGAAGTACCAAAAATTTCAGGAAGCTGTTGACCTGGTGGCCACTGAAGCCGCCTTTTCTATCCACGATTATGCATCATTTGATTCCGTACTTTCCAACCTTCTTGATGATCCGCTGTTGTTAAGTGACTCGGGGGATTCAGCCAAAAAACTGGTGCTGGATAACCTGGGAGCTACTAAGCAGATCCTTGACCTTACCCGCGATAATCCTAAAAGCACCTGAATCTGCAAAATCAAACAGGGAAACGTAATTTCACGAAGCTAAAAAACGAAGGCCGCCGGTTAAACCGGCGGCCTAATTCTCTAACCCTTTTTGAAAAATTTATCCCAGTTTTTTCACCCTGGTTTCGGTAATAAATTACGAAAGAATGTCTGCCAAAAGTTAAGAGTTGAGATTTTTTTGTTAACAAAATTTTTCACTATTAACAATTCATAACTTAGCGTCGATTTCCCTTTGTTTAAGGTTAATTCAATATTAAGTGAATATAAGATCTTATATTTCTTATTTATAGATGTTTTTTCTATATAACTGATTCCATGCTGGTTACAAAGTCGCGTTGATAACTATTCTCATTTGTTGAAAATACGAATCAACTCAACTTGTACCACGATCGTTCTATTTTTAACTTGCCAATTCAACTTTTTTGTTTGAGTCCCCGGTTATTTTTTTAATTACTAATCAGTTATAATTTCACAGCCTCCATGGAAGAATTGGCCCCGAAGAAAAATATTGATGTTGTCGTCGATAAGCAGGTAGAAGAACAGGAAAAGAAAGAAGCCAAAGTCCAAGTCTCAAAAACCTATACTTTTAAAGAAGCCAATGAAGCTTCCAAAAAATATTTCAAGGGGGATGAACTTGCGGCAACTGTTTGGGCCAATAAATATGCCTTAAAAGATTCCCAGGGAAAGATTTATGAGCAAACTCCCGATGATATGCACCACAGGATAGCCAGGGAGATCTCGCGTATTGAAAAAAGATATACCAACCCGCTTTCGGAAGATGAAGTATTTGATCTGATCAGGGACTTCCGTTATATTGTCCCCCAGGGATCACCGATGACCGGTATAGGTAATGATTTTCAGATTGCTTCTCTTTCCAATTGTTTTGTGATAGGACATGAGGGGAGTGCCGATTCTTACGGTGGGATCATGAAAATTGACCAGGAACAGGTCCAGTTGATGAAACGCCGGGGCGGCGTAGGTCATGACCTGTCGCATATCCGTCCCAAAGGGAGCCCGGTATTGAACAGTGCACTTACTTCCACCGGGATTGTTCCCTTTATGGAGAGGTACTCCAATTCAACCCGTGAAGTTGCGCAGGACGGCCGCCGGGGGGCCCTGATGCTGAGCATTTCAATTAAGCATCCCGATGCAGAGAATTTCATCGATGCAAAGTTAATAAAAGGCAAGGTAACCGGGGCCAACGTATCGGTCAGGATCAATGACGAGTTCATGGATGCCGTGGTCAACAACAAACCTTTCAACCAGAAATACCCGATTGACTCTGATGAACCTGTCTACCAGAAAGATATTGATGCGAATAAACTCTGGGACAAGATCATTCATAATGCCTGGAAGTCTGCTGAACCCGGGGTCTTATTCTGGGATACCATTGCCAATGAATCTGTGGCGGATTGCTATGCCGATCTTGGATTCAAGACCGTATCCACCAATCCCTGCGGCGAGATACCATTATGCCCCTATGACAGCTGCCGGCTGCTTGCCATCAACCTCTACAGTTACGTTGAACAGCCTTTTACACCAAAGGCGAAGTTCAATTTCAACCTGTTTAAGAAGCATGTGGGACTGGCACAGCGGATAATGGATGACATCATAGATCTTGAACTGGAGAAAATTAATGCCATCCTTGATAAAATCAAGGCCGATCCGGAAGATCCGGAACTGAAATGGGTGGAAAGACGCCTCTGGGAAAAAATCAAGCAAAAAGCCCTTGAAGGAAGACGGACAGGCGTAGGGATCACTGGTGAGGGAGATATGCTTGCCGGACTCGGGCTCAGGTATGGCAGTGAAAATGCTATTGATTTCTCAACCGAAGTACATAAAACAGTGGCCATTGAAGCTTATCGTTCCTCTGTAAACCTTGCAAGGGAAAGAGGATCTTTCCCGGTTTTTGACATCAACAGGGAAAAGGATAATCCATTCATCAACAGACTGAAGGATGAGGATGAAGGTTTGTATGAGGACATGGCCAAATATGGAAGAAGGAATATCTCTTTGCTGACCATTGCCCCTACCGGTACAACCAGTCTTATGACCCAGACCACTTCCGGGATTGAACCTGTGTTCATGCCGGTCTATAAGAGGAGAAGGAAGGTAAATCCCAATGACGGCAAGGCCAAGATTGATTTTGTGGATGAGATTGGTGACAGTTGGGAAGAATTCAACGTATTTCATCACAAATTTGAAATCTGGCTTGAAATGAACGGGCATGATATTGATGCGATAAAGAATATGGATGACAAGAAGATAGATGCCATCATCAGGAAAACACCCTACTACAAAGCCACCGCCAATGATGTAGATTGGATCAGCAAGGTTAAAATGCAAGGAGCCATCCAGAAATGGGTTGACCATTCTATATCAGTAACGATTAACCTCCCAAAAGACGCATCTGAAGAACTTGTGAGTGAACTGTATATAACTGCCTGGAACAGCGGCTGCAAAGGATGCACTGTCTACCGTGACGGTTCCAGATCGGGTGTATTGCTCAAAGACGAAGACCAGAATCAGCATAAACGGCCCAAATCCCTGGAAGCTGAAATCCTCAGGTTTAATAACAATGAGGAAAAATGGATTGCCTTCATCGGTTTAAAAGCTGGAAACCCTTACGAGATCTTTACCGGGATCGAAGATGAAGAAATGTTCCCTTTACCAAAAAAGATCACCAAAGGGACTATCATCAAGAACCGGGATGAAGAAGGCAACAAACGGTATGATTTCCAGTACACCGATAAATATGGTTATAAAAACACCCTCGGCGGACTTTCACATATCTTTAATCCTGAATTCTGGAATTATGCCAAATTGATATCCAGTGTGCTGCGTCATGGTATGCCCATTCCTGATGTAGTCAACCTGGTTTCATCCCTCAGGATTGACAGTGAATCCATCAATACCTGGAAAGCAGGCGTTGAAAGAGCCTTGAAGAAGTACATTCCCGACGGCACGAAGGCCAAAACCAAGCTGAAATGCCAGGACTGCGGAGCAGCCAGCCTTATTTACCAGGAAGGATGCCTGATCTGTACCAGTTGCGGGTCCTCGAAATGCGGGTAAGGACCATCAGCTAAAATCAGTATACCTCTTCTCGATGCGCACTACAACTCGCCCCCGACATGTCGGGGACTCAGACAGTAGTGCTTACTCGAAGAGCATACTGATATTTGCTGATAATATATACCCGGAATTTTCTACTTAAGTACGTTTAGTTCTTTGCCAACTTTAACGAAGGCTGCAACGGCCTTGTCAAGATGTTCCTTTTCGTGGGCGGCGGATAGCTGAACACGTATGCGGGCTTCTCCTTTGGGGACAACGGGATAGTAGAATCCAATTACATAGATACCTTCCTCTAGCAGGCGTGCTGCAAAATCCTGGGATAGTTTAGCCTCATAAAGCATAATGGGCACGATGGCCGATTTGGTTGGCTTGAGATCAAATCCGGCAGAACTCATTTGCTGGTAGAAGTATTCCGTGTTGTGGTGGAGCTTTTCCTGTAATTCATTGGTCTCCCCCATCATCCTGAACATTTTGATGCCTGCATTCACAATAGAAGGCGGAAGGGAGTTTGAAAACAAGTATGGTCGTGAACGCTGCCTGAGCATATCTATGATCTCAGCCCTGCCGGTGGTAAACCCGCCTATGGCCCCGCCGAAGGCTTTACCCAGGGTACCGGTAATGATATCGACCTTCCCCCGGATATCAAACAGTTCGGTGACACCACGACCCGTTTCACCCACTACCCCGGCCGAATGACATTCATCGACCATCACAAGGGCATCGTATTTTTCAGCAAGTTCGACGATCTTATCCATGGGTGCAACATTGCCGTCCATGGAAAATACTCCATCCGTTACGATGATCCTGAAGCGTTGGGACTGGGTTGTTTTCAGCTGTTGTTCCAGATCTTCCATATCGGCATTCTTATACCTGTACCGCTGGGCCTTGCACAATCTCACCCCATCGATAATGGAGGCATGGTTAAGTGAATCCGAGATAATTGCATCCTCTGCAGTCAGCAGAGGTTCAAATACACCTCCGTTGGCATCAAAACATGCTGCATACAATATCGTATCCTCGGTACCATGAAACCTGGCGATCTCCTGCTCGAGTTCCTTATGCAGGTCCTGTGTCCCACAAATAAACCTTACGGATGACATTCCATAGCCATGGCTGTCAAGGGCCTGCTTGGCTGCCTCAACAAGGGCGGGATGGTTGGAGAGTCCCAGGTAATTATTGGCACAGAAATTCAATACTTCTTCTCCCGTTGAAACCGCAATTTCGGCTCCCTGGGCAGATGTGATGATCCGTTCATTTTTATAAAGTCCGGCTTCCTTGATGTCCGCCAATTCCTTTTCCAGGTGGATTTTTATCTTTCCGTACATTTTCCAGTTTTATTTTTTACTTATCTCTTCGATCATAATTTCTGTAATCTTTTCCAGGTCGTAATGGTAAGAGAAGCCCCAATCCCGTGCCGCAACACTGTCATCAATACTCTGTGGCCAGGTTTCCGCGATCACCTGCCTGAAATCAGGTTTGTAATCAATCTTGAAACCTGGAATATGTTTGCATATTGCCTGGTGGACATCTGAAGGGGTGATACTTATACCACCAAGGTTATAGGCACTGTGAACAGTGAGCTTTGTCAGATCCGTCTCCATCAGGTCAATGGTAGCCTTGATAGCATCAGGCATGAACAACATAGGCAGGGAAGTGTCCGCCGAAAGAAAAGAAATGTATTTCCCATTTCTGACTGCCTCGTAGTAGATCTCAACAGCCCAGTCAGTAGTCCCCCCCCCGGCTTCGGTCTTAAAACTGATCAGCCCCGGATACCTTATGCTCCTGACATCAATACCATATCTTTTAAAATAATATTCACACCAGCGTTCCCCTGCAAGTTTTGTCAAACCATAAACGGTGGTGGGTTCCATGACAGTAAGCTGGGGAGTGTTCAGTCGGGGGGTAGTGGGACCAAAAACAGCGATGGAGCTTGGCCAGAATACTTTCTTTACCTCATCCACCATTTTTGCCACCTCGAGAATATTCATCAGACTGTTCATGTTGATATGCCATGCCTGCAGCGGTAGTTTTTCAGCATTGCCAGACAGGACCGCCGCCAGTTGATAGATCTGGGTGATCTTGTGGCGGATGATAAAATGGATCAGCCGCTTGTCATCCATCACATCTAACAGCTGGAATGGACCACTGTCCATGATATCGCGGCTGGCTTCCTTGATGTCAGTGGCAAAGACATTATCGCTTCCGTAGATTTTCCGCAATTCTACGGTCAGTTCCGATCCAATCTGCCCTGCAGCACCTATAATAAGAATTCTATCCATGTTTCTTGATCAAATTGTTCCCTGAGCGAAAATAGGATATTCCCGCAAGATTTTTTATGATGAAAAACAGGTTTCACAATACAACTCAGCTTCTCAGCGAGACATTGGAGTGAAGCTTATAGTGCAAAACGCATTTTGACGCCATTGATTTCTTCTTCATACTCCATGACACCATGCCAAGAGGGAGGTTTCAACTCTCCTTCCCATTCTGCTAATCTGGTTAGTAATTGCTCCACCATATCGGGATGTTTGTCTTTCAGATTATATTTTTCTCGCCTGTCGGTTCCGAGATCAAACAGCATCAATAAATTATCACGGGTATTTACGATCAACTTCCATTTGCCATATCGTACGGTTTTATTAAAATCGGTACGCCAGAATAAATACTCATGTGGTGGGTGGGTGTTCTATCCGGATAAATAGGGAATAAGATCCACTCCATCAATCGGAATATTTTGTGGTGGTGGTACGTTGCAGGAAGAAAATGCAGTAGTAAAAATATCCATGAGTGATACTGGATCATTGTACTGATGACCAGGAGCTATTGTCCCTTCCCATTTCATAATAAATGGAACATTCAAACCTCCTTCAAAATTTGTGATTTTACCTCCGTTCAGATCTCCGTTTGAGGTAGCCTCCGTATAGGTTGCCCCACCGTTGTCGCTTGTAAAAAATATCAGAGTATTCTCTTCAATTCCTGATTTTTTCACTTGATCCATTATTTTTCCAATGGCATCATCAAGAGCTGCTATCATTGCATAATACACCCTTTTATTTTTGTGCTTGACGTGAGCAAACTTGTTGTATTGGGATTTCGGGGCCTGGAAAGGAGTATGGGGTGCATTGAAAGGTACATACAGAAAGAAAGGATTCTTTTCATTCTGCATTATGAATCTGCAGGCTTCTTCTGCGAACCGTGTGGTTAGGTATTCTTTTACTTCAACCTCTTCACCATTTTGAACAATTGCAGATGGTCCTTTTCTTTTTTGACGCCAAATGTGTTTGTTCTGAAAGATCTTGTGTTTATAATTCACAATTCCCCTGCTTCCTTTTGGTGCATATAAACTGAATGCCTCATAAAAGCCATAGAACTCGTCAATACTTTAATTTCGTGGAAGAAAGGGCTCGTTATAGCCCAGGTGCCATTTGCCAATACAAGCAGTTCTGTAACCGGCATTGTGCATAATTTCAAACAAGGAAATTTCAGACTCAGGCAATCCCTGTTTTTTCATTTCACCTTCGGGTGGCGAATACCAGGGATCTATCAGATACATGGGGCGTGTATTGATAAAATACTTAAAAACAAAATATTCGAACTTGTTCTTTGCATACCTCCCCATGATTTGCCTTTCGTTACCAAAACGCTGTGGGTATCTTCCAGTTATCAATCCCGCTCTCGACGGATTACAGACAGCGCTTGTCGAATAGGCTTCGGTAAATACTATTCCCTCATCAGCCAATAAATTAATATTTGGTGTCTCGACACCATTACTGTCATATAAGGTTATATCATTCTTTCCCAGGTCATCAACCAGGATGATGATGATATTAGGTCCCGAATAGTTATCCTTTGACTGACCAATGTTTTGCAAATAGCTTATTTTGTCTTCAAGTGTATTGGAATCCAGCAGAATTGTCGGGTATACCGATTGAGTATTGGATTGAAAGCAGAAAATTGAAATAAGCAAAATATGGGTAACCGAAAGTGGAAAGGAAAATCTCATGGGAATGAAAAATGGTTGTTACATTTTAATCCTTCAATGAAGAATGTGCTAAAATAATTCTTTTTTTTATGTGGGCTACGAAGGACTAATGCAATCCGGGTTTTCGATTAACCATTATTCATGATCTTTCATATCATTATAGTTACTTTAAAGCTCACATTATGGATATGAACATAAATATATCATATCGATCATCTCAACTTCTGAAAGCGTTTTTTGATCAGAAAAAGGACTTCTTTACACTTAAAGATGCCGTAAAAATTTTCCAGGTAAGGAAAATACTAGTGCGAGGAAGTACTGGAGACAAAGCAAAACATAAAGGATATGAACCAAAAGAACTGATAACAGAAATACCGGAATTTAATGATGCATGGCGCGAGATGGGAAAGCATTGGCGAAAATTTCAGAAGTTCATTGAATAGATCACCAAGGCTGTTCTTTACATTGGTGATCTCGTTCCTGTGTTTGCCAATGAGCAAAACAGAACAACCTGAGTCAATAAATCTCCTATTTCATATCTGCAACATATGGCCCGAATCTCGACATATCACTAATAAATTATAAGACATTGGTATAGTAAGATCAGTATGGTCTGTGAGGTTGTGTTACTGTCTGAGCTCCCCGACATGTCGGGGAGCGAGTTGTAACACTTACCGAACAGAGGTACACTGATCTTGCTTATTACTATTATCTTGTGAGACAATTTTTGGTGGTATTCAGAGTTCATTATTAACACATTAGGTATTTTTAACTACCCATAAATCCCAGGCCTTTGAAAAGAAGGATCATCATTATCATATGCCTGTTTCTTAGCCTGTCCTCCTTTGCTCAGGACCTGTCCGGTCTCCGGTCGAGGTACATCCAACTGCCGGGCGACAGCGTGAAACTGGACAGCCTGATGATACTTCCGGGTTCAGTTTTTCTTTTTGACCGGGATAATAACAGGATCCCCGATAGCCTCTACGAGGTTCTGCCTGTTGACGGAACATTAGTGATACACCCATCCCTGCTTGATGCAAGGGTGATGGTAAAATACCGGGTACTCGCACCTGCCACATTCCAGCCCTATTATCATAAAGATCCTTCGAACCTGCAGGAAAAGGTGCAGGGCCGGCCTGCAGATCCCTTCCGGATAACCTCTGAGGATCTTCAGCAGGGAGGTTATTATACCTATTCTGAATTGAATAAACGGGGTAGCCTGTCCCGTGGCATCACTTTTGGCAACAACCAGGATGTGGTGGTGAATTCCAACCTGAACCTGCAATTGACCGGGAAGATCAGTAATAACCTGAACATTCTCGCCGCCATATCCGATAATAATATCCCCATCCAGCCGGAAGGTTATTCTCAACAGATCAGTGAATTTGACAGGGTCTATATCTCGGTGTTCAATGAACAACTGGGACTGGTGGCAGGTGATTTTGAGCTGACCGGTTCTCCAGGCATGTTCATGAATTTTTATAAACGGTCCAAAGGGGCCATGTTCAATGGGAAGTTCAAGCTGGGGAATACTGATAAGGACAATTTCAAGACCACGGTGAGCGGAGCCATTTCCAAAGGAAAGTTCAGCAAAAATTCATTTATGGGGATAGAAGGGAACCAGGGGCCCTATAAGCTCCGGGGAAGTAATCATGAGCAATTCATCACGGTACTTGCGGGTTCTGAACGTGTTTACATAGACGGAAGATTGCTGACAAGGGGTATCAATAATGATTATACTGTGGATTACAACAACGCCGAGATCACCTTTACCCCCATGCAGACCATTACAAAGGACAGGCGTATCATTGTTGAATTTGAATATACTGAAAGAAGTTATGCAAGATTTCTGCTGTATACGGCCAATGAATACCAGACCGAAAATGGGACTTTCTTTTTTAATGTTTTCTCAGAGCAGGATGACAAGAACCAGACCCTGCAGCAGGATCTCTCAAATGAAGAGAAGTATTTCCTGTCACAGATCGGGAATGACATCGATAAGGCAGTAGTACCAAGGATCGACAGTGTTGGCTATAATGAAAATGAGGTCCTGTACAGGAAAACCGACAGCCTGGTATATGACTCCATTTACCACGAGGTGTATATCCATTCAAATGACCCGGAACTGGCAGTTTACCGCCTGCGGTTCAGTTTTGTCGGGGAGGGGAACGGGGACTACCTGCTGGAAAATTCCGTGGCCAATGGAAGGGTGTTCCGCTGGTATGCACCTGAGAATGACATCAGGCAGGGTAGTTATGCACCGGTGGTTTTACTGGTCACTCCGAAAAAGAAACAGGTGATCAGCGTGGGAGGATCACAAGCCCTGGGATCAATGACCCGGACCAATTTTGAATTTGTCCTTTCCAATAATGACCTTAATACTTTTTCCAGCCTGGATAAAGAGGAAAACCTTGGTTATGCGGTGAACTTTGAACTCTACCAGGAAATGTTGAAAAGGGATACTTCCCGCATCCAGTTAAGGGGGCAAGCCGCATACAGGCATTTCAGCAAGTACTTCAGCTCAGTGGAAAGGTTTAGGAGTGTCGAATTCGAGCGTGACTGGAATCTTGAAGACAGTCCAACCCGGGAGCAGGAACATCTTGCCACGGTGGGCCTGCAATTTTACGAAGCGAAGGCCGGCCGGATCAGGTATAATGCTGAATTTATGCAGAGGGGCAGTGATTTTGAGGGGATCCGGAATACACTTCTCGGGAATTTGAAATACAGTGGATTCGAATTTGATGTGAATGCAAGCCTGCTGAACTCCAGTGAACATCTTAATGATACAAAATTCCTCAGGCACCGTACCATGATTGCCAAACACTTCCGGTATGCCATACTGGGGATCAAGGAAGAAGGAGAACAGAACCGATGGACAACCCGGAGGAATGACAGCCTCTCACCCAACAGCTTCGCTTTTCAGGAATTCGAGGTCTTCCTTACCCAGCCTGATACCATTCAGAACCGTGGATATTTAAGTTACAGGAACCGAAGGGATTACTATCCCGGGGATAACCAGCTGGTTTATGCTACATTGGGACAAGACCTGAACCTGGGGGCCAATCTGTTGAAAAACCCGGCCAGCCAGCTCCGGGTAATGCTTACCTACAGGGAACTGTCCATCAAAGATTCTACGTTGAGTGAAAATAAACCGGAAAATTCATTGCTCGGGAGGATTGAGTATGGACTGCAATTGGCCAAGGGAGCCATTACAGCATCCACTTTTTGGGAGGTGGGATCCGGACTGGAATCCGAAAGAGAGTTCTCTTACCTGGAGGTTGCTCCCGGACAGGGAGTATATCAATGGATCGATTATAATCAGAATGGCCTGAAAGAATTGGATGAATTTGAAGTTGCCCAGTTCCAGGATGAAGCCAGGTATATAAGGATCTTCTTTCCCTCCAGCAACTTTATGACTGTATACAGTAACCAGTTCAATCAGACCATCAATCTTAACCCGGCCCGGATCTGGAAAACCAGGGATGGTTTTCATAAAGGTATATCACTTTTTTCCAACCAGTTCGCATACCGCATCAACCGGAAAAACACCAACACTGATATCCTGAAAAATCTGAACCCTTTTTTTTCCGACCTGAATGATCCAGACCTGCTTACCATTTCTACCTCTGTCAGGAACAATCTTTCATTCAATAAGACAGGCCGTGTATTCGGGGTGGACTATTTATTCCTGCAAAACCTGAACAGGACTTTTCTTGCCAATGGATTCGATACACGCACCATACAGAGCCACGGCCTGCGGGCCAGGGTCACCATTAATGATCAGACATCTGTCATTAACCAGTTTGACAATGGTGAGAAAAGCTTTGCCTCAGAATTCCTTTCCAGCCGGGATTATGAGATCGATTTCATATCCAATAAATTAAGCACCCAGTTCCAGTTTTCCCGGGCTTTCAGGCTGGTGGCCGATTATGGCTATAAAAACCAGGTGAACCGCCTGGATGTCCAGCAATCAGAAGAGCATAATCTTGGCACTGAACTGCGTTACAGCAAACTGAATAAGGGTATTCTGACTTGCAGGGTAAATTATGTCCACCTGTCATATAACGATGATCCCGCATCCCCTGTTGGTTACGAGATGCTGCAGGGATTGCTTCCCGGTCATAACGGGACCTGGAACCTGCTGTTTCAGCGGACCATAACAGGGGGAATTGAAGTGAACCTGGAATATGCAGGCAGGGTTTCCGAAAACCAGTCTGTCATCCACACAGGAGGCCTATCAGTCAGGGCAAATTTCTAAGAGTCCAGGATCCATAAAGGATCAGTTGCCTCAGCAGGCAGGGTCAGCACCCTCAATCAGGAAAAGTTTTTGTCCCATCAGGCTGGTACTGGTACTTGATGGTGAGCTCAACATAATCGGAGAGTGTACCTGTTTTTATCTGGCTATCCTTGATCCAGATCTTCGCAAATTTCTTGCTGGAAGTCTGAACCGTCCAGACCTGGTTGATTTTAATATTATCTCCCTGGGACTGGAAATTATTCGCCGTTACTTCTGCATACCCATTGAAGAAAGCCTCTGCTTCACCGGCACTCTGAAATTCACCATTTTTGTAAAACGCGTCAATCTGGTTAGAACTCTGAAGCGTAACAGTAATAACCTGGTTGAATATTAAATGGATGGCAGCGAGATCTGGCTGAACACTGCTGAGAGGCGAATAGATGGATATCTGACCATCCTCAAAAACAAAACCATAATAGGAATGTAACTGGTCGGAAAGCATTAATTCGGAACTCAGTATAATTTCTCCTCTGTACTGCGGATCTTCCTTCTTCTCACATGAAAAACAGATCCCTATCAGTATTGCTAATACTGCACTTATCTTTCTCATAATCTTTCCTTTAAAAAGCGGCCATCAACAGGTCAATATCCTTGGAAGGGATATCGAAATGATTGCCAATGAAATTATTTGTAAGGATCCCGTTGAATATGTACACACCGTTCCTGACACCCTTATCATCTTTTAAAAATTGCTTTATACCACCCGACTCTCCCATTTTCTGTAAAAGCGGGGCAAACACATTACTGATGGCGATGGAAGCGGTACGGGCTACCCTGGAGGGAAGATTGGGCATACAATAATGAATGATGCCATGTTTGGTAAATACCGGATCCACCTGGGTCTTGCACTCTGAAGTTTCAATGCATCCACCCTGGTCTATGCTGATATCTACGATCACCGAACCTTTTTTCATCTGTTTTACCATCTCCTCTGTAACAATATAACGCGGTCCCTGTTCAATCAAGTACATGGCACCGATTAAAACATCTGCTGATCGAAGGGACCGTTCCATAACCTGCCGGTGAAAGACAGATGTATACATCCGCTGACCGATGTTATTCTGCAACCTGTTAAGCCGGTGTACAGAACTGTCGAATACCTTTACCTGGGCTCCCAGTCCCAATGCGGCCCTTACAGCAGATTCTGCCGCCGTACCAGCCCCGATAATAATTACTTCTGTCGGGGTGATCCCTGAGATGCCTCCCAGCATTACCCCTTTACCACCATGAAAATTGCTTAGATACTCAGCTGCAATGAGTATAGATGTATATCCGGCAATGGTACTCATGGAACGAACTACCGGGTAACAGTTATGTTCATCCTTGATATTTTCAAAGGCTATGGCTGTGACCCTTTTCTGCATCAGCTGCTGGACAAACTGTTTGGTCTGGCTGTTCAGATGCAGGGATGAGATAACAACCTGCCGTTCACTGAGCAATTCAATCTCCTCCATCGAAATAGGGGCTATCTTGAGAATCGTGTCCGCCTGGTAGATCGCTGCCCTGTTGTCAAGTATAAAACCTCCCAATTCGCTATAGTCTGTATCTGAATAATTGGCGGCATTCCCGGCCCCTGACTCGATCAATACCTCATGTCCTGAGTTCACGAGTTGGTCTACCGCTTCCGGCGTTAGGGCAACCCTGCTTTCAAATTTCTGGATTTCCTTCGGGATTCCAATGGTGAGCTGTTTCTTGCTCTTTCCAACTTCCAGCATTTCCTCCTGGGGCATCAGGCTTGCCCTGCCAAACGTGAATTGTGAATCGTATGTGTCCTGGGGTATCATAAGCCTAAATTAACATAATTCACCATCATAGTCAAGTTTGGATGCATAACTTAAACCTCTACCTCCATGGTTCTTTCATTATTTCCGACAATCTGCAGATTCACATTTACCGTCTCCGGAGGTAGCAAGGACGCTACTTTTTCGGGCCATTCAATAAAACAATATTGTCCACTGTCAATATATTCTTCATAACCAATGTCATAAGCCTCCTCCAGGTGTTCAATCCTGTAAAAATCAAAGTGATAAACGGAATCACTCCCCCTGGTTCGATATTCATAGATCAATCCAAACGAAGGGGAACTCGTAACATCTGTAACCTGGAGTACCCGACATAAGGCTTTGATCAGGGTTGTTTTTCCTGCACCCATCTCACCGTAAAAGGCAAAAATCCTTTTGTCGGGAAGGGTGTCAATCAACTCACGGGCAGCATCATCGATGGATGACAGGTCTGGTATTCTGATGAGTAACATTGGGCAGGCAGTAATTTAAGATGGACTTAGGGTGACCAGTGGCACCATCATTTCTTCCATTGAAACACCTCCGTGCTGGAAGGTATTCCTATAATAATTCACGAACTGATTGTAGTTGTTCGGATATACCAGAAAATCATGATTGGTTGCAAAGATAAAGGATGAGCTTACATGGGATTTGGGAAGGTGGATCTGGTTGGGATTTTTGATCTCGAAAACCTCCTCGGGTTTATAATTCAGATTCCTCCCCTGTTTATACCTGAGGTTTGGCGTGGTTTTCCTGTCTCCAATCACTTTCACTGGATTATTTACACGGATGGTCCCATGGTCTGTGGTCAGCACCACTTTGATGTCCAATTTGGACAGTTCCTTCAAAAAATCATAGAGATGTGAGTGCTCAAACCATGACCTGGTCAATGACCTGTAAGAGGGTTCATCATATGCCAGTTCCTTGATCATCTCCAGTTCGGTACGGGCATGGGAAAGAATATCCACAAAATTAAAGATGATGGCCGTCATGTCAAAATCCATCAGGTTCGATGTATTTTCAACAAGCCTCTTGCCTCCCCTTGAATGGCTTATTTTATCATAATGAATACGCAGAGTCAATCCCATTCGCTGGATCTGGTATTCAAGTAGGTCTTTCTCTTTCATGTTCTTCCCGCCCTCTTCTTCCTCATCCACCCACAACTGGGGATAGCGTTTCTCTATTTCCATTGGCATCAAACCGGCAAATATGGCATTTCTGGCATATTGTGTGGCCGTTGGCAGGATACTGCAGATAATTTCTTCCGTGTCCACCGAATAATATTCCTCTATCAGGGGTTGCAGTATTTTCCATTGATCAAAACGAAGGTTATCGATCACAATCAAACATACTTTTTCACCATTCTGTATGATAGGCAGTACCCTTTCCCTGAAAATGCCCGGGGAAAGCAAGGGTATTTCCGGGTCCTTTCCTTCAAACCAGGAATAATAGTGTGTCTTGATAAATTTGGAAAACCCGTTATTGGCTTCCGCTTTCTGCATGCTATGGATCTCCTCCATACCGTCATCCAAACTGGATTCCAGTTCAAGATCCCAGTAAGTCAGTTTCCGGTATATCTCTACCCAGTCACTGAAATGATAGGCTGTATTGATGAGCATCCGGATCTGGGCAAATTCCGACTGATAAGCAGAGGTTGTATGTTTGGTTATCAGCCTTTTCATATCGATGTTTTTCTTAATGGACAGCAGGATCTGGTTGGGTTTTACCGGCTTGATCAGGTAATCATTGATCTTGGCACCAATGGCTTCATCCATGATGTCTTCTTCCTCACTTTTCGTGATCATGACCACCGGTATTCCTGGATTCAGTCCCTTGATCACATTCAGGGTTTCCAGTCCACTCATTCCCGGCATGTTCTCATCAAGGAATATCAGGTCAATGTTTTGTTCCTTTACCAGCCTGATGGCCTCATCCCCGTTGTTTGCAGTCAGTACAGAATAACCTTTCTCCTGAAGAAACAGGATATGTGGTTTCAACAGGTCAATCTCATCATCTGTCCAGAGTATTTTAATTTCCTTCACCATAGCTGTAATGCTTTCTGAAAAATAACCAGTACTTATCCGGGACTCTGTCGCTGAGCAGGATTTCGGCATTTCCCCGGGATATTATAAACGGTCTGTAATTTACCCCTTCCAGGGTTTTGCGAATGGCTTCATTCATGCGTGCCAATTCGAAGTAGTCCCTGGCATCTGTCATGTCCGGGAATTCTTTAACATACAATGCTACTTCCCCTTCCTCCAGGGCTTCATCAACGATATCAAAAGTGTTATTGGGGAAATGATCGATGTTCAGATTAATAAATTCAAATTTGAGTTGATTCAGATCCACCCTGTTGTTAACGAATAAGCCGTAAAAAAACACACCGGTGGTATCGGGACTGTACATCTCCTCTGCTTCAATCTTTTGTGTTTCAGTTTTTACCTCCTGATCTGAGTTCATAATATATGCCAGTATCATGCCCGCCATATCAGCGACCTGCGGATCAGTAGTTGTACTGGCCAGGCTGTCCAGGGCCATGGTAAACACAAGCACTTCCTCGGTTTTCCCAATGGCCAGAACCTTAAGTAATTCAAACTTTGGGATCAGGGGATCCTCTGTAAAACGCAGCACTGCAGTATCCACATCGCGGATGACACGGTCATAGTACCCCTGCTGGAATAATTGATAGGTATGTTCATAATAGTTATTCACTTCGTTTTCCATGGCCAGCAGTTCTGCCGCATAATTCGGATTGGTCAGCAATTGAGCTGGCTGGCTTTCAGGGAATTCCCTGACAATGGATTGTTTATATACATTGGCCAGCTGCATATTGTTTTCCTGGTTGTATATGGAATATAAGTTATAATAGGTATTCAGGGTATAGCCATTCCCCGGATACCGGTCAAGCAGGTCAGTATATGTATCAACCGCCCTGGGTACATCCTCCAGGTCATTTTTATATATGGTGCCAGCATTGAATAAAGCATCTATGATCCTTCCATGGGAAAATTGCATCATGGAATCAGTCAGGGGGATATCCTGAAGATAGAATTCCCTCGATTTGTTGCTGAGTATTTTCTGCTTCTCTGCCATTACTCCGGAGGAATCAACAGCTCCTTCTTCCCCCGAAAGTGTTTCGAAACTTATCTCCCTCTTGTTGGATCTTCTCCAGTTATCTTCGAGCTTCCGGTTACCCCATTTCATCCTGAATTCGGGCTGGCCAAAACCTTTGGCAGCCTGGTTATAAAAATACCATTTCCCGCCTTGGTCGGCAGTATTATCTGTACGCTGGCTCTGGTTCAGGGCCATGCGGTTATATTGCTGGTCCTGCATCGCCCTTACCTCTTCCTCACGGGCAAGCTGTTCTGCCAGTTGCAACTGGGCAATAATGCTGTCAATGATGGCAAATCTTGAAGCTTCATCCAGTCCGGCCAGCATCTGCAGGCTGTCTTCAAGTTGGATTATTTGAAGATTTTCAACGAGCAGGGATAAACTCATTGTTTTCTGGATGAATTCCTTATAACCCGGGTAATCATCGGTTAAATATACAGCGGCACTATCATAATAAAAATCAGCCATCTCGTAATCCTGCCGCTCATAGAAAATATCTGCAAGTGTTATGCAGGTGGCGGTTTTCTGCTGCGTATTGCTTGTGCTGTGGGCGGAACTCAGTTTGTACATTTCAATAGCTTCCTCGATATTCCCTTCCCTGAAAGCCACATTTCCCTGGGCATAATAGATCTGGTCCTTGAATTCCGCATTCTTGTCATCTTTCAGCATCTTTCTTAATTCATCCTTGATCTCCTTTGCATTATCATTCCCGGCCATAAAAACACTTGCCCGGTTGATCCTGGCATTGAAACTGAATTCATAAGGTGGGTTCATTTTAATGACATTCCTGTAATATTTCGATGCCTGTGTTGGATCACCGGCTTCCTGGTGCAACTGGGCAAGAATATATGTATACCTGATCCGCTGCTCCTTCTTCTTGACACCCTCAAGGGCCCGGGAAAGGGGTTCAATAGAACGTTCATAATCTTCCTGCTGCATATACAAATCAGCAATTGTGGCATATAGATCGGACCTGGTTTTTTCAGGAAATCCCACCGTCCCTGTCAGTACCTCCAGGATGTCTTCAGCCTCCATGTATTCCTCAAGCATGATATGGGTGCGTGCCCGCCAGACCTGTGCCTCATAGATGATATCATCATAATGGTACTCGGAGAGAACAAACTTAAAGGTCTCCAGGGCCAGGTGAAGATCATGGCGGTAGAGATAGGACTTCCCCATCAGCAGGTAATTGCCGGGGACATGGTTGTTGTATTCATTTTGTGCATAAAAGTCCTTTTGTTTCTGGTTTTGCGGACCATCTTTGAATTCAGGTTTGACAGTAATGGAATGCAGGGTAATGACCTTGGTGGCTTTTTGTATGGTTCTTTCCATGTCGGGTGCGATGGATGAAGCCATGCTTTCATCTGAAAACAGGAAAATGGGGAGGATCCTGGTAAAATCATTATCATATGAATCTTCTATCATCTTAAGACCCTTCTTAAAACTTTCATTGCCATTGAAGAATATATTATACCTGGCAGTTACATTATGATATGTCCGCGTCATGCCTGTATTTTTTTCCGTACTGCAGGATGAAGCCAGTAATAGGGACAGGATGAAGCTATATTTGATGAAATGCTTTCTCAAGCTGGTTCAGGTATATGAAAGTCAAACGTAAGAATCCCCGCACAATTGTGCAGGGATATTCAATCTGATGTTGAATCCAATATGTGTTACACGGGGATTAATCAACGGCGATTAACTCTTTCATTTCCGGCACCTCTTTTAAAAGGGCCTGCTCAACACCAGCCTTCAAAGTCTGGTAGCTGAAAGGGCACCCGTCACAGGCACCATGTAACTTCACTTTAACCACCTTTTCATCCGTTACTTCTTCAAGGGTAATTCCTCCCCCATCTGCTTCCAGATATGGCCGGATTCTTTCAAGCGCTTTATTCACCCTTGCATTCAAATCATTTCTTTCATTTTCCGTCATAATATTATTGTATTAGGATCTATTTTTTCGTTATCTCTACCATTTTAGTCGGGGGCAAGTCAGCATTTCTCCTGTCGGTCTCCCTGATCACATTTTTTGCCAGTTCTTCAAATGCTTCAGCCACAGGTGACTTGGAATCCAGAACGACAGGTTTACCCTGGTCTCCGCCTTCACAGATCCCCTCCACAATGGGAATCTGTCCCAGTAGGGGAACATTCAGTTTTGCCGCCAGTTCCTTGCCACCATCCTTACCGAAAATAAAGTATTTACTGTCTGGTAATTCCTCCGGTGTGAACCATGCCATATTTTCAACCATTCCTATCACCGGTACATTGATCTTGTCACCCCTGAACATGTTGATCCCTTTCAAAGCATCTGCCAGCGCTACTTGCTGGGGTGTCGTTATAACAACGGCACCTGTAATAGAAACTTCCTGTACCATGGTCAGGTGAATATCACTGGTGCCGGGTGGCAGGTCTATGAACAGATAATCCAGTTTACCCCATTTTGTCTGGCTTATAAATTGTTTGAGTGCACCTGTGGCCATAGGCCCTCTCCAGACTACCGCATCCTCCGGATCCACAAAAAAGCCTATGGACAACAAGCTGACCCCGTAGCTCTGAACGGGTACCATCAGCTCCTTGCCGTCTTCGACTACCACTGAGGGACGCTGATTTTCTGCGTTCAGCATTTTAGGTATTGACGGCCCGAAAATATCCGCATCAATGAGTCCCACTTCATACCCCAACCGTGCTGTTGCAACGGCCAGGTTCACAGCCACGGTGGATTTTCCAACACCTCCTTTGCCAGATGCCACGGCAATGATGTTCTTTACTTCAGGAAGTATCCTGTCAACAGCAATTATTTCCTTTGCCTTAATCTGGATGTTGCCTTCTATTTCAGCATCTTTTCCAAGGTATTTATGAATGGCTTTGACACATGCTTTCCTGACGGATGAGATGACAGGATCATTTGATCTTTCAAAAGTGAGGCTGAATGCCAGTCTATTTCCTTCAATCTGTATGTCTGATACAAGGTTCATGGAAACAATATCCTCGCCCTTACCCGGATATTTTACCTTACGCAATGCCTCCAATACTTGACTTTCGGAGATTATCATGGCCCAAATTTACAATTATTATTCTAAAAAATTTATCTTTATTTAGATTAATTCCGAGCAGGGATCCCAGAATAAACTGCTGAAATTCACTACCCGGTCATATTCGATCCTGACCCCTTCACTCTCTAATAATTCCTGCATTACGCGGGGGCCTCCAAAATGATGTTTGCCGCTTAACAAACCTGTGCGATTCACCACCCGGTGAGCCGGGATGAATTCGGGATGGCTATTTGCCTGGTTCATTGCCCATCCCACCATCCTGGCTGCCTGGGGGGAGCCAATGCACCTGGCAATGGCTCCGTATGTGGTGATTCTGCCATGCGGAACCAGTTTTGCTATTTCATAAACCCTGGAGAAAAAATCTTTATTCTCCTCCTTCTGCCTGTTCCATGATATTTTTACCACTGGGTAGTCTGAATTGTAAATAATGAATATTTAATCCTTCCTCTATGAATTGCTTCTCATAAAAGGTCCGTATCCCATGGACCAGTTCCGGGTATTCACTGCCATAGAGGTTATTTGTCGCATATTCGACCCTGAGCTTGTTCAGCCTGGCCAACTCCAGGGTGTATTCGTACAATACGGGATTATCCGTTTTCAGGTGAACGATCCCATTATCTTTCAGGAACTTGCGGTAAAGGTTCAGAAAACGCGCTGCCGTAAGTCGTTTTTTATTGCGCTTCTTTTTCAGCTGCGGATCCGGGAATGTCAGCCATATCTCATCGACTTCAGCGGGACTGAAAAATGAATCGACAAATTCTATACTGGTACGGATAAAGGCAACATTGAGGATCTTCTCCAGGTAGGCCTTTCTGGCACCTGTCCAGATCCGTGCCCCCTTGATATCGATCCCGATAAAATTAATATCAGGAAAACTTTCTGCCAGGCCAATGGTATATTCACCTTTACCACATCCCAATTCAAGGATGATGGGATGCCTGTTCCTGAAATACCGGGACGCCCAATGTCCCTTAAACTCAAAATCTTTATGGAAAACCTGCTCGACTGCTGGCTGGAAGACATTGTTGAATGTCTTCATCTCCTCGAATTTACTTAGTTTTCCCTTACCCACCTTGCCACTTCTATCCTTAACCCTACATCGAGTACGAATGGAAGTCTATCCATACGCATTCCCTGCTGGTATTCGATGGTATATTTTCCACGTTGGGCAAATCTTACATTATCCTTATAGATCTGCTGGAGATCCCAAATATCACCCAATCCGCTTCCCAGCCATTTTCCCTGGTCATCAGACAGGGTGATTTCAAAGGTTTCCCGGATGGTGTGACCTGAGGGAGCTGTCGTTTCGATAAAGAGGTAGAGATTGCTAAAAGGATAAAGACTTGTATTCCTGACGTTCACATACAGGTTGTGTGAACTGACAGTATCGTCGATAAAAACCTCAAAGCTTACCTTATTGTCCTTGTCCCATATCCCTTCAGGAATTTTAATGTTCTTCTCATAAACCCTGCCGGGGTCACAGGAAAGCAGGATCAACAGGCTGCATACAGAAAAAAGTAGTGGAAATCTCATGATCTGTCCTGGGACTTTTTCTTATATCTCTTTTTCCTTTTCTTCTTTGACCGGCTTCTGTTATCATCAAACCTGGTCAGGCTATCTTTCCCCACATCATCCTGGAAATCCAGTTTTTCCTCCTGGAATGAACCCGGATCAATAAGGGTTTTAACCTTCTTGCCCTCTTTATTCAGCAGGATGATCTCCTTTACTCTATCTACTGGGACCGGCACCAGATTGGAGGCATTTTCCCTTTCAAAACCATACCAGAAAAGGTTACGGTAGATGTCTGTCTTCTGGTGGTATGCATCACCATCAACAGTTTCCAGAACGGTGTTCCGGTTTGGAAAATCCTTCTGGGCATCCAGGTATGAGCTAAGTTCATAATTGAGGCAGCATTTCAACTTTCCGCATTGACCGGCCAGTTTCTGTGGATTCAGGCTGACTTCCTGGTGACGGGCAGCATTGGTGGTTACCGAGACAAAACTGGTCATCCAGCTTGCACAGCACAGTTCCCTGCCACAGGAACCGATGCCTCCTATCCTCCCTGCTTCCTGCCTGGCCCCGATCTGACGCATTTCAATCCTGACTTTGAAAGCATCTGCCAGTACTTTAATGAGTTGTCGAAAATCAACCCGTTCATCGGCGATATAATAGAAGATGGCTTTTGTTTTATCTCCCTGGTATTCTACATCCCCGATCTTCATGCCAAGATCAAGATCGTCTGCAATCTGCCTTGACCTGATCATGGTATCATGTTCTAGCAGTATTGAATCCTTCCATTTATCAATATCTGCAGATTTTGCCTTACGGTAAACCTTCTTCAGCTCCTCGGAATCCTTTGAAATACTGTATTTAAATAACTGCCGGAGTACCAGTTCCCCTGTCAGGGAAACTACTCCTATATCATGCCCGGGGGAAGCCTCAACAGCTACCACATCTCCACTCCTGAATCGTATATTTTGAACATTCCGGTAATAACCTTTTCGGGTGTTTTTGAATCTTACCTCAATAATATCATTGAAATCATTCGCGCCCGGAATATCTTTTAGCCAGTCAGTTGTTGCCAGTTTACTGCAACCGCAGCTTTTACTGTATGGCAATTTGTAATTTTCCCCCCGGCTATTGCAAATATGTCCGCTCTCTGCCATAATGGTAACAAAAATAAGAAAATTCCTGCATCCCTACCTGATCAGCTTTACCAGCTTGAGTGCAAAATCGAGGAATACAATGCGGGCATAAGCATTAACTTCAATATGGACACTGGCTTCATTCAGTTCCTGCACAATGGCAGGAACGTTCCTGTCATTGATAAAGGGGAAGAATTTTTTAGAAAAATCTGATTCATCTGCTGTCATACGCACAAGTTCCTCTTGCTCTTTATTTAAGAGGTAGTTTTCCCTTATCATCCTGATCGCATAGGCCAGGAATGCCTTCTGTCTTTCCCTGCCCAGTCCCGCCAGCTCTTCCACCCATTCAAAGATTTTTTGAAACTCCCGGGCATAGGCCAATCTCATGATCCGGATGAATAGCTCCAACTGGTAAGCTGAATCCTCACTAGTCATGAGGTTTTCCTCTGCTTTAACATAATTTCCCCCGGATATCTTCACAGCACTTTTCAGGATTTCCTCAGTAACCTGGTGTTTCTTTTTCAAGGCATCCAGGAGGTCTTCCTCCTCGATCCTGGGAACCCTGATCATTTGTGTCCTTGAAAGGATGGTCGGGAGCATGGGACCGGTATCCTCGGGTACCAAAAGAAAAATGGTCATTGGGGGTGGTTCTTCGATCAGCTTAAGCAATTTATTGGAGGCTGTCGGGTTCATTTTCTCAGGCATCCAGATGATCATGACCTTAAAGTCCGATTCATAAGACTTCAGCTGAAGTTTCTTCATGATCTCCTCACTCTCCCTTTTAATGATGGATCCCTGTTTGTTTTCCATCCCGATGTAGCTGTACCACTGATTTGGTGTGATATAGGGACTTTCAAGCAGGGCATTACGCCATTCTGCGATGAAGTCATCACTCACCGGGTCCTTTTTGACTGATTTGGTAGTGAAAACAGGAAAGACAAAATGAAGGTCGGGATGTACCAGCCTGTCATATTTCAGACAGGAAGGACAAAGCCCACAGGAATCTCCCTCCTGGCGGTCCTGGCAAGACAGATAAGTGGCATAAGCCAGTGCCAAAACCAGTGCTCCGGAACCCTGGGGTCCATGAAACAGCTGGGCATGTGGTACTCTCTGTTCAGCGACTGACTGGACCAGTTGCTGCTTTAAATCAGCATGCCCTGCTACTTCTGAAAAACGCATAGAGATAAGAATTAAATAAAAGAAGATCAGGGATAAAATTAAAATACTTTTTTAACTTTGGCGAACCATTTTAATTAATCCTTAATTAAACGATGCAAACAATTGATAACTACGACTTTACAGGCAAGAAAGCGATCATGAGAGTTGACTTTAATGTCCCGTTGAATGATCAATTTGAAGTAAGCGATGATACCCGGATCCGGGCAGCAGCTCCATCCATCAGCAAGATCCTCGAAGAAGGAGGTTCATGCATCCTGATGTCTCACCTTGGCAGGCCGAAAGAAGGACCGGAAGAGAAGTTCTCGCTGAAGCATGTAATCCCCTACCTGTCTGAAATACTTGGAACAGAGATAACGTTTGCCACAGATTGTATTGGCAGTGAAACCCTTGAAATAAAAAAAGCATTGAAGCCGGGCGAGGTACTTTTGCTTGAGAATCTCAGGTTCTACAAAGAAGAAACCAAGGGGGATGAGGAATTTGCACGCAAACTAGCCGAGGGAGCCGATGTATATGTTAACTCTGCTTTCGGTACTGCCCACAGGGCCCATGCATCGACGACCACTGTGGCTCAGTTTTT
>JAZGGT010000087.1:0-8872 GCA_036480555.1 Bacteroidales bacterium
CCCTACAACCCGCAATTCTATCCCCTAGAACCGGACGGTAAGCCCCAATTGTACAACCTGCTGGAGGACCCCCATGAGCAGGTAAACCTGGCAGCCGAAAATCCGGAAGTAGTTTCGAGCCTGACCCGGGAAATTGAAAAGTGGTGGAGCAAATGAAAATGTATAGATTAAGCATATTCATTCTGCTTATGATCTTTCTGGCAGATTCTTGTACCAACAAAGGTGGCATACAGGACAGGCAACCGAACGTCCTGCTGGTTTTGGTGGATGACCTGAAACCTGCCCTGGGATGT
This sequence comes from Bacteroidales bacterium, assembly GCA_036480555.1. Classification (GTDB taxonomy): domain Bacteria; phylum Bacteroidota; class Bacteroidia; order Bacteroidales; family SM23-62; genus SM23-62. The sequence continues at coordinate 294 of JAZGGT010000087.1, forward strand.
TATGGTGATGAGCATGCACTGACACCGAATATTGACAGGCTGGCTGCATGTGGTATGCGCTTCGAAACGGCTTATTGCAACCAGGCTGTCTGTGCTCCCTCCCGAAACAATCTGATGCTGGGATCCCTTTCCACATCCATTGGGATCTACAGCCTGGGAAAGAATTTCCGCCGGGCAGTCCCCGATGCTGTAACCCTGACCCAGTACTTCATGCATCACGGGTACCGGGTGGAAGGGATAGGCAAGGTTTTCCATATAGGACATGGGAACCATGATGATACGGCTTCCTGGAGCGTTCCTTTCCAGAAGGACCTGGTCGTGGAATACCTCAAGGAAGAAAGCCGCAACGGTGGTACGGTCACCAAGGAAGAAGCTTATTTTGGAAACATGGGAAGAGAGGTTCTCCAATCTGCACCTCGCGGTGCAGCCTGGGAATGGGCGGATGTACCGGATAATGCCTATGCGGATGGCCGCATTGCAGATGAAGGTATCAGGCGCCTCCGGGCAGCCAGAGATCGTGACCAGCCGTTCTTCCTGGCACTGGGTTTTGTGAAGCCTCACCTGCCCTTTACGGCCCCGAAAAAATACTGGGACATGCATGACCCGGAAACACTTCCCATGCCAGAGATCCTGACCGATCCGGCAGGGGCTCCCGGATATGCCCGCAAGGGATGGATGGAGATTGCTGCGTATACACCCATTGAACGGGGACCCGAGCCCATTGGCCCTGAACTGACCCGGCAGTTGATCCACGGGTATTATGCGGCCGCCAGTTATGCTGATGCCCAGATCGGGCGTGTGCTGGATGAGCTGGATAGGCTTGGGCTGGCTGAAAACACACTGATCGTATTATGGGGGGACCATGGATGGCATCTTGGGGATCATAGCTACTGGACCAAGCATACTAATTATGAACAGGCTAACCGGATACCTATTATTATTGTCGCGCCCGGAGTAGCTAAGCCTGGAAGTTTTACGGGACAACCTGCGCAAACCGTGGATATTTACCCCACACTGGTTGAATTAGCCGGTCTGCCAGAACCTGAGGTCCCCCAACCTATAGATGGACTCAGCCTTGTCCCGGTACTGAAAGATCCTTCAAAACGGATCCGTGATCATGTAGTACACGCCTATCCGAGGAAGGGAAGAATGGGGCGGGCCATCCGGACCGAACGTTACCGCCTGGTGGAATGGAATGTACCCGGAAACCCGGCGGATTCCGCAGATATTGAATTATATGACTATCACGAGGATCCACTGGAATCCAAAAACCTGGCAACAGCCCGTCCAGATATTGTAAAAGAATTGCTGATTACCCTGAACCAATACCCACTGAAGGAATGAAAAGAGGAAAAATCATCCTGCTGGCAGGCATGCTGGCACTTCTGGTTTCATGTGCCCGTTTTCCCGGCACCCCCCCGCCGAATATTATCCTGGTCTTTATCGATGATATGGGCTGGTCTGACTGGTCCTGTTTTGGCAATGAAGATGCCAGTACCCCCAATATCGATCAGATGGCTGCCGAGGGGATTTCCTTTGAACAATTCTATGTTAACTCCCCGATCTGTTCGCCCTCGAGGGTGGCTATTTCAACGGGACAATACCCCCAGCGATGGGGGATCACCTCCTACCTTGCACATCGTAAAATGAATAAGGAGCGGGGACTGCAGAACTGGCTGGATCCGGAAGCCCCCATGCTTGCCCGGAGCTTAAAAGAGGCCGGGTATAGTACAGGGCATTTCGGGAAATGGCATATGGGTGGACAAAGGGATGTGACCGAAGCACCTCCCATAACTGAGTACGGATTCGATACCTCTCTGACCAATTTTGAGGGCATGGGGACCAAATTACTGCCCCTGACCATGAAACCGGGCTGGGAGGAACCTGGAAAGATCTGGGCCGATGCGGAGATTCTCGGTGGACCTGTAACCTGGATGCAGCGTTCCACCATTACCGGTGGATTTGTAAAGGAGGCACTGATCTTCATGCAACAGGCAGTAGCAGATAAGAAGCCCTTTTATGTCAATGTCTGGCCGGATGATGTGCACAGTCCTTTTTTTCCTCCTGTCGAAAAATGGGGTGAGACAAAGCGTGATCTTTACCTGGCAGTCCTTGAGGAAATGGACAGGCAGTTTGATGCCCTCTTCAATTACCTGCGGAGCAGTGAATTATTGCGCAACAACACACTGGTTCTGATCTGCTCTGACAACGGACCGGAGCTTGGGGCCGGCCGTGCCGGTCACCTGAAAGGGTACAAGACCCATTTATATGAAGGAGGTATTCGTTCGCCTTTGATTGTATGGGGACCCGGCCTTATGTCTGAAGGCTCAGCAGGTAGCCGGAATAAAACTTCTGTCCTGGCGGCCATAGACCTGGTCCCTTCCCTGCTGAGTCTTGCCGGAACGAGAGGACCGGATGCTGTAACCTATGATGGCGAGGATCTTTTAACCACCCTGCTGGGTAAAGCGGAAGCATCCAGGGAGGCGCCCATCTTTTTCAGCCGCCCGCCGGATCGTAAGAATTATTACGGATTTGAAAACCTGCCGGACCTGGCAATACGTAACGGCCAATGGAAATTGCTCTGCGACTATGACGGGGGAAGGCCCCAACTCTATAACCTTGAAGCTGATCCTGGTGAGACCAGGAATATGGCTGCTGACAAACCGGACATTTCCCGTGAGTTAACCCAAAAGACCATTGATTGGTGGCAATCAGTCGGAAAGTCGGCAGAAAGCAAAATTTTCATACCTTGAATGCATTATAACTAAATAATTACTAGCAATGGAAAACAGAAGAACCTTTATTAAAAAAACAGCTCTGGGTACGGCAGGGGTAACTGTGGGATTAACAGCTATGTCGGCAAAATCATATGCCCGCATCCTGGGGGCAAATGACCGGGTTACGATGGCAGTCATCGGAATACGCAGCAGGGGGCAAGGCCACATTAGGTCTTTCTCCGAAATGTATGATAATGGTGTAGTTATCAAAACGATCTGTGATACTGATACAGCCTTTCTTGATGAAGCCGTAGCTTTGGCTGCTGAAAATCAAAATGGGAATAAACCGGGTACCGAGCAGGATATGCGAAGGATATTCGAAGACGAGGAGATTGATGCTGTGGCCATGGCCACTCCCAACCACTGGCACTCGCTGGGAACCATCTGGGCTTGCCAGGCCGGAAAACATGTATATGTTGAAAAGCCCAGCTCACATAATGTATTTGAGGGCCGTAAAATGGTGGAAGCGGCCAGGAAATATAACACTATGGTCCAGGTGGGATTTCAGACCCGGTCCAGCAGTAATGTAATGCAGGCAATGGCCTTTTTACATGAGGGTGGCATTGGCGATGTATATATGTCCCGCGGCACCTGCTTCAAGCCCAGGAATTCATTTGGCATTTCGAAGGATAGCGAACCCCCTTCTACCTTGGATTATGACCTCTGGCTCGGTCCCGCCACTTACCGTCCCTACAACGAGAAGAAGGGGCATTATAACTGGCACTGGCACTGGGACACCGGAAATGGTGACACGGGCAACCAGGGACCTCACCAATTTGATGTTGCCCGCTGGGGACTTAATAAAAAGGTCCATCCGGTCAAGGTCCAGTCCATGGGCGGAATATTCGGGATTTCTCCACACGAGTGTTCCCAGGAGACCCCAAACACGCAAACCTCTGTATTTGAATATGAAGACGGTAAGATCCTTGAGTTTGAAACACGGGGCCGTTTTACCAATGCAGAAGCCCCTGCAGGTATCAGAATTGGGAATATTTTCTATGGTACCGAGGGTTGGCTTGAAATAAACGGCCGCAATTGGAAGGCATATAAAGGGCGTGAAGAAGAGCCATTTGCGGGCTCAGACATGGAAGCAGAGGGTGCAGCTGTCGGAGGCGATCAGACATTTCGTGCTGCCCCCAGCAGTGGTGGGCATTTTGCCAATTTCATAGATGCTGTACGTTCGGGGAATCGCTTCGATCTGAATTGTGACATTGCTGAAGGTCATATGTCCTCCGCACTTCCATTGATCGCAAATATTGCATACAAGGTCGGAGATACCCTGAACTTCAATGGAGAGTTCGAGAAGTTTATCGATCACGATGAGGCAAATATGATGCTGACAAGGAAATACAGGCATCCCTATGTAGTCCCTAAAGTTGTATAAAACCTTATGAAAACATTTCTGATGAAAACAATGCTGAAAATTTCTTATCTAATCGTAGTTCTGATCATAGCAGGCAGCTGTGGCACCGGATTCGTAAACCTGTTTGATGGAAAGACCCTGGATGGCTGGGAATGTGATCCTGCAGAGATGGCTTCACACTGGAAGGTTGAAGATGGAGAGTTGGTCGGTGAAAATCCGGATGAGAAAGCATCCATGCTATGGACCACCAGGACCTACAAAGATTACGATCTTGAGCTTGAGTATATTACTTTAACCAAGGACTATGACACCGGGGTCTTCCCCCGTGGCAACGGACACCAGGTCCAGATCGGTATTTCACGTTCCCTCCAGCAGGATATGACAGCCTGTATTTATGCACCCAAAGATGAAAAGGGTGCTTATCCCGGGCAGACCGATAAGGTTGATGAGTTTCATAAGGTAGGCGAATGGAACCATCTTCGGGTCATAATGACAGGCAAGCGTATCCAGACCTTCCTGAACGAAGAACCCTTTGTGGATTATGAGGGCATCGTGATCAATGATGAAGGTCCCATTGGTCTGCAGCTCCATGGAGGTGTACACATGGCAGTAAAGTTCAGGAATATCAGGATCAAAGAGATACTTTAAGAAATTGGGAATGATAAATAAAAGATTTCTGAGATGGTCTGGTTTCATCCTGATGCTGCTATGCATCCAGGGATGTAAACCTGGCGGAACCGTTTTGATTAGCGGTGAACTGAAGCAATGGCATAATGTGATCCTGACACTCGAGGGTCCTTTCGCCAATGAAGGTGATACCGATCCTAATCCCTTTACAGAGTCCAGGATGGAGGTTGTCTTTCCGCATGAATCAGGCGATCCATCCTATATTGTTCCCGGATATTTTGCAGCCGATGGGAATGCAGCGGAAACCTCAGCAGAAAGGGGTGACAGGTGGCGTGCACATCTTGCACCGGATAAAACGGGAAATTGGGACTACAAAGTATCATTCAGACTAAAGGATGAACCCACTGAATGGGACGGGATAAGCGGGAGTTTTCAAATTGGTCCGGGTGATAAAGTGGGACCGGATCTGCGGGCGAAAGGAAGGCTGCAGTATGTTGGTGAGCGCTACCTGAGATTTGCAGGTACCGGGGAATACTTTCTCAAGGCTGGTGCAGATGCCCCTGAGACATTATTGGCTTATGAAGATTTTGATGGCAGCTATGCAGCCAAGGAAGCCGGGGTAAAACGGCAGGGTGAGGCCGTTACCACGGGACTGAAGTCATGGGGGCCACACATCGGTGACTGGCAAACAGGAGATCCCACCTGGAAGGACGGAAAGGGAAAAGGCATGATCGGTGCCATCAATTATCTCTCCGGGAAGGAATGCAATGTATTCTCATTCCTGACATATAATGCGGGTGGAGACGGAGACAATGTCTGGCCGCATATCAGCCGGGAGGATAAATACCATTTTGACTGCTCCAAGCTGGACCAGTGGGGGATAGTGTTCAACCATGCCACCACCCGTGGAATGTACCTGCACTTTAAGCTGCAGGAGACCGAGAATGATGATCTGAACCACAGGAATGAAGCTTCCACCCAGCAAGCACTCGACGGGGGGGACCTGGGACCAGAACGGAAACTGTACCTGCGGGAACTGATTGCCAGGTACGGGCATAACCTGGCCCTTAACTGGAATCTTGGTGAGGAAAATACCCAGTCCACCCAGCAGATCCGTGACATGGCCGGGTTTATCCGGCAAACCGATCCCTATGGACATATCATCGTCCTGCATACCTATCCCAACCGGCACGACTCTGTTTATGGTCCCCTGTTGGGAGACCCTGAAGTCTTGACCGGCCTTTCCATACAGAACAGCGATGTTTCGACAACACATGCCGAAGCAGTCCGCTGGGTCACCCGATCCGAGGAGTCAGGACATCCATGGGTGGTTGCCCATGATGAGGCGGGCAACGCGGCCACAGGAACACCTGCGGATCCCGGCTACCCGGGAATGAAAGAAGCGGTGGCAGCGCTGGAACTAGATGAGGATAGTCCCAAATTACCCACCATTGACGAGATACGGGGTGAGGTACTCTGGGGCAACCTGATGGGAGGTGGTGCAGGTGTGGAATATTACTTCGGCTACCAGCTCCCGGAGAATGACCTGGGTGCACAGGACTGGCGGAGCCGGGAGCTGACATGGGATTACTCCCGTATCGCCCTGGCCTTTTTCCATGATCACGAGATTCCGTTCTGGGAAATGAAAAATGCAGATGCACTGGTCGGCAATAAGCTGCATGACAATAGCTTATACTGCTTTGCAAAACCCGGTAAGATCTATGTAGTTTATCTTTCTGCAGCGGGATCAGCCAGGCTGGACCTGACGGGGGTAGAAGGGAAATTTAAGGTGAACTGGTACAATCCGCGAACCGGCGGTGAACTGCGAAATGGCTCAATTGCAGAAGTCCAGGGCGGGGCCACAGTGGATCTGGGAGTACCTCCTGCTGACCTGGAAAAGGATTGGGTAGTCCTTGTGAAATAAAGGAATGTGCATCAATTATTATTAACTTGTTCCGGGCAGGAAGAATGACAAAAAGATAGACAAAGCCCGGGAGACGGGTAATAACCTTTAAAACAAAAAGACATGTTTAAATTCATTATTGGAAAACTAACACTTGCTGCAGTGGTCCTGTCCACCGGTCTGCTGGGGAATTCATGTACATGTACAGATAAACCCGATTCAAACTTCAATGGCGTACAGATCGGTGTGATCTCATACAGCTGGCGAAGCATGCCAAAGGGTGAGGCTGAAGACATCCTGAGTTACTGCCTTAAATCAGGGATCAGTTCCATTGAATTGATGGGTGATGTAGCAGAACGCTATGCCGGGCTTCCTCTCTCGCCTTCCAGGCCGGCAAGTGGTGTTGAAATGACGGAAGAGGAGCGGGCTACCCATGACCAGAAAGTGCAGGATGCCAGGGAGAAACAACGTGAATGGCGACTTTCTGTATCCATGGACAAATTCATCGAGCTGAGGAATATGTACAATGATTCAGGAGTGAATATCCATATCGTGAAATTTGCACCTGCCGCTTGGTCAGATGAAGAAATAGATTATGCCTTCACGGCAGCAAAAGCCATGGGAGCCGGGGGCATCACCAATGAAATAGGGCATGAGGAATGTAAGCGCCTGGGTAAGTTTGCAGAGAAACATAGCATGTATGCGATCTATCATAACCACGCGCAGCCTGGAGACCCCGGATTTAATTTTGAAGAGTTCCTGGAATATTCCCCCAGCAATATGCTGAACCTGGATGTGGGGCATTATTTCGGAGCTACCGGTAAACATCCAAGTAAGATTATTGAAAAACTCCATGACCGGATATTCAGCATTCACCTGAAAGATAAAACAGGCAGGGATTCAGAGCCGGCGAACACCAATATGCCATGGGGTGAAGGGGAAACACCAATGGCAGATATTCTAAATCTCATTAAGGATAATAATTGGCCCATTTACTGTGACATCGAGCTGGAATACCCGGTGCCTGATGATTCAGACGCCGTAAAGGAAACCACTTTATGTGTTGATTACTGCAGAGAAATCCTGGTAAAATAATTATCATTGGTGAAGAAAACAATTCTGCCTCTGCTTCTCTGTTTAATATTGTCAGCCTGCGGTGATACTGACTTTAATATTACGAAGATAGGCGATAATGTGGTGGACAGCATGGCCCTGACACTCGATGGGAGCAGGTGGGGAATGGCCATCAACGGAAAATCATTTCAGCAGGATGTCCTTATTTCGCAGAGGGGTTACCAGTATCTGGCCTACTATGACGCCCGGAGGAATGTATGTCTGTCCAGGCGCAAACTTCCTGACGGGCAGTGGGAAATAATCAGGTTCACGGATTATCTCTTCCAGAGTAACGATGCCCATAATACCATTTCCATGGGCATTTGTCCCAATGACGGAACTATCCACCTGGCTTTTGACCATCATGGCCACCCCCTGCATTACCGGGTTTCCCACAAGGGTGTGGCGACAACACCTGAGACCGTAACCTGGGATACTTCACTTTTCAGTCCGGTTGTAGCGGAACTGGAGAAAGGAAGCCCCATTAAGATCACTTATCCGCGTTTTTTGCAAACGCCGGATGGGGATTTACAGTTTTATTATCGTCGCGGAGGTTCCGGCGGTGGGGATCGCATGCTTGTTGATTATAATTCCGGGGAGGGGAAATGGGTCAACACACGGCAGATCGACTCTGGTGAAGGAGAGTTTGAGGATATGGTAGGACAGAGCAGCAGCCGCTGTTCCTACCCCAATGGCTATACTTATGGACCCTACGGCAAGCTGCACGTTACATTGGTGTGGCGTGAGACCCCTTCTGATCCCAATCATGACCTGGTATATGTTTACAGTGTGGACC
>JAZGGT010000088.1:0-5359 GCA_036480555.1 Bacteroidales bacterium
GACTCCATTCTGACGAGATCGGGGCATTGACCACAGCGAAACTAGATCTGCGCATTGTGCCGTTCAGAGGGGAATATCAAAAACTAAAAACGGATAAAGAATACCTGTGTAATAACCTGATCTATCCAACTCCGGATCCAGATTTTCCATGGCTGGGAGTCCATTTTACCAGAATGATGAAAGGAGGAGTCGAAGCTGGTCCAAATTCAGTCTGGGCATTTAAGAAAGAAGGCTATAAAATGTCTGACATTTCCCTTAGAGACATGGGAAAATCACTGGCATTCCCGGGATTTCAGAAGGCCATGTTGAAATTCATAGGATTCGGTATAGGCGAATACTATCGTTCAATGAACAAAGCGGCATTCACAAAAGGATTGCAGAAACTGATCCCCGGCATTCGCAAAGAGGATCTTATTCCCGGTGACGCCGGTGTACGTGCCCTGGCAGTCGGCAGGAACGGAGAATTAATAGATGATTTTGTTTTTGCCGAGAACGAATGGGCGATCAATGTCCTGAATGCCCCTTCACCTGCTGCTACTGCCTGTTTGTCGATCGGGGAAAGTGTGGCAGAAAAAGCATTGAAAAGATTTAATTAACTTTTAAAATAAAACTACACTACTATGAAGATCAGGATGCTTGTACTTATAGCTGCTATGCTACTGTTTTTCAAACCGTTAACCAAAGCCCAGGATGTATATCCCATTACGTCCTGGGAATTCCTGTTCCAGTTTGCGGATATCGAGAAAGCCAGTACGGATGTTAATAACAGATTGAGATTTACCATTGTCATTAACTTTGGTCAATACTGGCATGTGGATTTCAATAACACGATCGGGATGTATTCCGGTTTAGCTGTCAGAAATACTGGTTTTATCTATGATACCCCTTTGCCCACCAAAACCATTCGACGGGTTTATACACTGGGTATACCACTTGCTTTTAAATTAGGGGCCTTCGACAAACACGTCTATTTCCTGGCCGGAGGGGAATACGAATTGGCATTTCATTACCGTGCCAGGAAATGGCTCAGCAATTCCAGGGACGGGACCAAATATGTCGATGGAGAGTGGTTCAGTAGTAAATCCAGGCTGTTTGTCCCTTCCGTATTTGCAGGATTCCAGTTCCCGGGCGGATTCAATATCAAATTCAAGTATTACCTCCAGCATATCCTGAATGAGGACTATGTGGGAGGAGACCTGGGGGAAAGTATAGTCAGTTTTTCAGATTATACAAAACTGAATATGATGTACGTATCTCTTTCCTGGCAATTCCGTACTGACCAGTGGAAGAAATATGTAAAATACGAAGGCAAGACTGCTTATAATTTCTAAAGGAATACTTTAGCACAGCCAACTGATCCAAAGCTGAATTAATCGGGATAGCTGGAATGATGATATACAGAGTAAAAGTTTTGATAGCTGCCTTGTCCCTGGTATTCATATCCCTCTCCATATCAGCGCAGATAAATGTCCGGAACTATTCCATCAGGGGAAGGCAACACCTGATGAACAGTGAATATACCCAGGCCATCAGGCTGTTTAATCAAATCATCTATTATAAGCCAGACCACGCTGATTCCTATTATTACAGGGGACTGGCCAAGTACCAGTTATCAGATTATTCAGGAGCGGAAAGGGATTTCACCCGGGCCATTGAACTAAAATCATACAAGACGGAGGCCATGTATTACCGTGCCGTGGTCCACATTGAAAAAGGCAATAAAGTCGAAGCCCTTAAGGACCTGATCACGGCTATTGAATTGGATGACAGGCATCCGGAGTATTTCCTTACCAGGGGGTGGCTGCATGCTGAATTCGGTGACACTGTCGGTGCGGTATCGGATTACCATGCTGCCATAAAACTGGATCCGTACATGGACAATGCCTACCTGAACCTGAGCATCATTTACATGTTGCAGAAAAATTACGAGGATGCCTTAATCAATTGCAACAAAGCCGCAGAGATAAAGCCCGGGAACCTGGCCTGTAATCTTACAAGGGGGAACATATACCATTACAGCAAGCGATTCCGTGAAGCGATCGATGAATACAAAACTGTGATCATGGGGGACTCTACCAATGTGCGGGCGCATTTTTTCCTGGCCCTCTGTTACCAGGATGTAAGAAACTATGATTCAGCCATTGTAGAATACAACAAGGCCCTGGTATTGAATCCCAATAATTCAATATGCTATTACAACAGGGGTATCCTCTACCTTGATCTTGAAAAATACAATGATGCCCTGATGGATTTTGACAATGTGGTACAACTTAACCCACGAAACATTTACTCTTATTACCTGAGGGGGATTATCAAATCCAACATGGAGGATTACCCGGGGGCAGAAGAGGATTTTACCGAGGCCATCGACCTATATCCCAAGCTAATAAATGCTTACAGGAACAGGGCTTACACCAGGATGGCCCAGAATGACCTTAAAGGATATGATGAAGACCAGAGTATCATCGACAGCCTTACGAAAATAGAGGTACCTGAACATGAAATGGATGAATTAAGCTACCTTCAGACTATCACGGATTTCAATAATGATTTCACATCCATAAGCAATGTCATTGATTCTAAAGTCCAGTATGCAGATAGGGAGATCCGGATGATCCCGGTGTTTCATATTGCTGTGAAACAGGATTGGGATCTGTACGGCAGCAGCAGGTTTAGCGGCTTAACCACACTGGACCAGCTGAGTGAAAAAAACATCTATTTCAAAGTTGACAATTATAATTATGGGATCGTTGACGAGCGGGTTGTATCCGGACTCACATACAAGTTTGATTCCGTACTGATGATGGACGAAACCGATAAGGAGTATTTCCTTGTCAAAAGCCTCCTGCTGGGATGGCAGATGAAATACCGGGATGCAATAAGGATCATTGATGAAGCAGAAACAGATATCTCTGGTAATCATCTCACCTATTTTATTCGTGGAAATCATCAGTTTGCCATTGGAGAAATTATTTATTCCATTGAAAACCAGGAAATCCTTTTAACCAGTCAGTCTGATCCATCATTGGATGAAGGCCGGCAGGATGTCATCCATGAATACTATCGGCTTGCCATTGAGGATTATAACCGGGCTGTTGAGCTGAATCCAGACTTCATCTATGCAAGATTCAACAGGGCCTATGTAAACAGCCTGGCAGAGAATTTCCAGGCAGCCATCGAAGAATATACCTACTGCCTGGAAAAGGAGGAAAATTTTGCCCAGGCATATTATAACAGGGGACTTCTGCATATTTACATGGAAAATCCTGAAAAAGGTTGCGTTGACCTGAGCAAGGCAGGAGAACTGGGCATACAGAGCGCTTACCAGGTAATTTATAAATTTTGTAATAAGTGATAAGCCAGATCTGAAATACTGGGGGTAAACCTGGGACTGCCTTTCTGGACCTGAATCTAAATTATATATAAATACCTGATCCCATTCCGGGAAGAGACGTGGTCCGTAACAGTTGAAATCCAGCACCTGTGCCATAGGACCCGCAAATTCTTCTCTTTCATTCTAATTTCATTCTAAGCAATTAAAGAATTGCAGGTATTTTATTCTGTAATTTTAATGCCCTGACATTTATATATAAGATAAGGAGTATTAAAATGGCAAAATTCCTGATTGAAGTCCCACATGCTGCATCTGAACAAGCATGCATACAGGCAGTTAAAATTTTTCATGAAACAGGTTCACATTTCCTGGCCAATGCAGACTGGGGTTGCCATGATGGTGACCATAAAGCATGGATGCTGATAGAGGTTGATACCAAAGATCAGGCAAGGATGATCATCCCCACCGCCTTCAGGTCGGAGGCCAAGATTATTGAACTTCATAAATATACCAGGGAAGAGATGCAGGAGTATTTACATCATTGATCAGTCAATATAGCTGTACTCTTCTTTGAGGTTCAGCGCTCGCCGGGCCTCTTCACTTGGCCTCGGGGTGAAATCCTTTTGAGCGTAATAGGGTGCCCCAAGCCATTTCATTTCTCCTCCAAGCTCCCGGGGATCACCGTTTTCAATTAAGTATTCTGTGAGTTTGTCTGAAAGCATTTTTCTGACTTCACCATATTCAGCAACATCTGAAATATTGATCATTTGAAATGGATCTTTTGTCAGATCGTAAAATTCTTCGGCAGGGCGTTTTTCAAAAGCCAGCCTGAATAAGTCTTTTACACCCTCCTTATCTTTGTTTTTCAGTATATGCATTTTTGTCGGGCTGGGGTAATGCAGCATATGTGCGTCCACATCTCCATAGAGAGGTGGTTCACCTGCAGGCCAGCTATCAGGTTCATAATTTCGAATGTAAAGAAAATCTTTCATCCGGATAGAACGGGCCCCATAACCGGTCCCGCCTTTTCGGACAAATGCATGCCTTTCGCGGGCAGCAACAATGAAATCTCTTTTTTTATCGATAATGCCCTCTTTTTCTGATTCCAGAATATTGGCGAAACTCCTGGCTGTCATATAGTCCGGGATTGGCAACCCGGCCAGTTCCAGAAACGTAGGGGCAAAATCATTCAGGCTTATAAAATCATCTATCACCCTTCCACCTTTATACCTTTCCGGCATGGAAATGATCAGGGGTATCCTTGTTCCAAAATCATAAAGATTTGCCAGTCCCCTGGGCATCTGCCAGCCATTATCACTGCACACGATTACCAGGGTATTCTCCAGCTGTCCCATTTCTTTAACCAACTGAATATATGATGCTACATCCCTGTCGAAGTTCTGGATTTCTGCGTAATAATCCCCAATATCCTTTCTTACATCTTCATTATCAGGTAGGTAGGGAGGAACGACTATATTCCCGGGATCAATGCCTGATTTTTCCCATCCACCAGTTTTATAAGGCCTGTGCGGATCACGGGAGCTGTACCAGTAACAAAACGGCTGTCCTTTCTCTATTTCATTATAAAATTCTTCAAAGGAATTAAAGCGTACGCCAGCGGGATTTCGTATGCGCCCGCCTGCCTCATAATCACCTGGTCCCCAGCCCTTCCCTTCATAACCTACGAGATATCCCGCTTCTTCGAGCATATCGGTGTATACCTTGAATTTTGCCGGGAGAGTCCCCCAGAGATTTGCCCCTTCTTCCAGCCTCCAGATGTCCTGGCCCGTAAGCATGGATGCCCTGGCCGGAGTACAGGAAGGCGCTGAACAATAGGCATTGGTAAATCGGATGCCGCTTTCTGACAATTGATCAATGGTCGGTGTATTTATTACCGGATCCCCATAGCAGCCTAAATGATTCCAGGAGTGGTTGTCAGACATCAATATGAGGATGTTGGGTCTTGACTTTTCAATGTTCTTTTCAGAGCCACAGCTCCAGATCAGCAATACAGCTGTTATAAAT
>JAZGGT010000089.1:0-10081 GCA_036480555.1 Bacteroidales bacterium
TTTGCGTTATCTGTGTGTTTTCTTAATTTACCCTTTATAGCGTAATTTGTATCATAGGCGTCAAAGGTGCCGCTTACAACACCTGTTAATTGAATTCCATCCTTATCCGTTACTGTCCATGACCAGGAACCTTCTTTAGTTACGTATAATCTTGCTTTCCAAAAAGCACCTTCCCCACCTACAATAGTTGTAAGAGGATACTAAAAAAGACGCCTAGAGTGTTTTGCGCAGCAAAATTTGCAGCGGTGTTTTAGTATCCTCTTTAAATATATTCCCTATCTTTGTTGTACTTCTCTAAGGGGGTGCCTAAATATTGCGGGCTGAGATCATACCCTTAGAACCTGATCCGGGTAATGCCGGCGAAGGGAGTTTAGAAATTATGAAGTGTAATTCTTTATACCTGTATAAATGAGATCAATTTGGATTGCCATCTTGCTGGCAGTTTCTGCATCCCCTGTTTTTTCCCAGTATGAAATTACAGGTAGGGTAATAAATGATGAGGGACAGGCCCTGATCGGGGCAAATGTTTACGTCGACCGGACTTTCCGGGGGGCTATTGCAGATATAAACGGCAAATTTATCATCAGCAATCTTCCCGGTGGATCATATGTGGTTAAAGCATCCTATGTAGGATATACAACCAGCTCAGATACTATCAATATGCAGGGGAACATGAACCTGTCATTTGTGCTGAACAGCAGCACGGTCATGGCCGAGGAAGTCATTGTTACAGCCATCCGGGCCGGCCAAAATTCTCCGGTGGCTCATACCAATGTATCCCGGGAGGAGATAAGGGACAGGAATCTTGGGAAGGATATTCCCATATTACTTAAGCTCACACCTTCTATGGTTACGACATCGGATGCGGGGAATGGGATAGGTTATACGAATTTCAGGGTGCGGGGGACCGACATGAACAGGATCAATGTCACCGTGAATGGCATCCCCCTGAATGATTCAGAGTCACATGGGGTGTGGTGGGTCAACATGCCTGATTTTGCAGCCTCTGTTGACAATATCCAGATACAGCGTGGTGTGGGAACATCCACAAACGGGGGAGCAGCATTTGGCGCCACTATGAATTTCCAGACCTTTACCATGAATCCTGAGCCCTACGGTACTTTCAATACTGCCTATGGTACTTTCAATACCTGGAGGAACAGCCTGAGTGCGGGAACCGGCATGCTGAAGGATAAATTTACCCTTGATATGAGGCTTTCTATGATCAACTCGGATGGCTATATCGACAGGGCTTTTTCTGACCTGAAATCCTTTTTTGTCAGTGGTGCATATTATGGTGAAAAAAGCTTGCTGAAGCTTAATGTTTTTTCAGGGAAGGAACACACATACCAAGCCTGGTATGGTGTCCCCCTGGAGTTACTGGGTACACACCGTACATTCAATCCGGCAGGAATGATCATCTCCCCTGGGGGAGATACAACTTATTATGATAACGAATCGGATAATTACCAGCAGTCACATTACCAGTTGTTTTATTCAAGGGAACTGAGTGAAAGATTCATATTTAACGGGGCATTGCATTATACCTATGGTAGAGGTTATTACGAACAATACAAACAGGATGAGGACTTATCTGATTACCAAATCCCGGATGTGATCACAGGATCTGATACCATTACCTCAACGGATCTGATCCGGCAGAAATGGTTGGATAATGATTTTTATGGTTTTACCTGGTCCCTGAACTACAAACACAGGAGGTTGAAAGCATTCTTTGGTGGTGGTTGGAATAACTACGACGGCAGACATTTCGGGAATGTTATATGGGCCAGGATGTCTGGAGAAACAGAGATCAATCATGAATGGTACCGGAACAAAGGTTTGAAGCGGGATTGGAACACATACCTGAAAATGAACTACCAGACCGGAAAACGGATCAGCCTGTTTGGGGATCTGCAGTACCGCCACATTGGGCACAACATAGATGGTATTGACGATGATTTAAGTGTACTCTCCGAATCACATGTATACCGGTTTGTGAATCCCAAACTGGGAGCGACCTTTGATATCAGTAATCAGCAGCGGTTTGCTCTGTCTGTGGCAATGGGGAACAGGGAACCGAACCGCAGCAATTTTGTGGATGCAGATTCTGCCCACCCTGTGCCGACCTATGAAACCATGCTGGATTATGAACTGGCATACAGGTTCACCGGTACCAGGTCAGTACTGGAGGCCAATCTGTTCTATATGGATTATCATAACCAGCTCGTTCTCACAGGAGAGATCAATGATGTTGGTGCAGCCATCATGACGAATATTGATGACAGTTACAGGATGGGGATAGAACTCATCGCAGGTATCATCCCGGCAGGTAAGGTTAATTGGGATCTGAACCTGACACTGAGCCGGAACAGGATCAGGAATTTCACATCCTATGTGGATAACTGGGATTTCTGGTCGGATCCGGAGAATGAACCCTACCAGGTAGTAAGTGACCTTGGAGAGACAGACCTTTCTTTTTCCCCGTCTGTTGTGGGAGGGAGCAGAATATCCTACGAGCCAGTTAATGGACTAAAAATCAGTTTATTGTCAAAATATGTTGGTAAGCAGTATATTGATAATACCTCTTCGGAAGCCCGCAGGCTGAATCCATACTTTGTAAATGACCTGCAGGTACAGTTTACGCTGAAACCTTCATTCATGAAAGAGATAGGATTAAACCTGATGCTGAATAATTTCCTGAATGAACAATATGAATCCAATGCCTGGATCTACAGGTATTATTATGAGGGTATTGAAAACAGGATGGACGGGTATTTCCCCCAGGCCGGAATACATTTTATGGCAGGGTTGTCACTTAAATTTTAAATTTGCATAAAAGTTCCGATGCGGACCACATGGATCATCCTGGTAATTGTTATTCTCTTTTCCTGCAGCGGAAAAGAACAGGCAAGGAGAAATATCTTCCGCTACAATGAATCCAAGGGAATTCCAACCCTGGATCCGGCGTTTGCACGGAACCAAACCATCATCTGGCCTGTTAACCAGTTATTTAACGGCCTTGTACAGCTCGATGAAAAGCTGCAAGTCAGGCCTTGCATTGCTCATCACTGGGATATAAGTGAAGATGGGAAAGAGTATACTTTTTACCTCCGCAGGGATGTGTTCTTTCATGATCATCCACACTTTTCTGATGGCCGTGGCCGGGTGGTTACCGCGGCTGATTTTGTATATAGCATGAACCGGATCATCGACCACCAGTTAGCCTCACCCGGAGCATGGATATTTAATTCTGTAAACCGGCAGGCTCCGGCTGGATTGAATGGGTTTGAGGCAGTGAATGATACCACTTTCGGGATACACCTGACCAGGCCTTTTCCTGCCTTCCTCGGAATCCTGAGCATGCCATACTGCCATGTAGTTCCTCACGAAGTGATCGAAAAGCTTGGGCCTGATTTCAGGAAAGAACCAGTTGGTACGGGTCCGTTCCGGTTTAAATACTGGCGGGAGGATGAGAAACTGGTCCTGGTCCGTAATGACAGATATTTTGAGCGTGACAAAACAGGTGAGCGATTACCTTACTTGGATGCCATTAATATCACCTTTACCAGAGACAAGCAATCTGAGTTTATGGAGTTCATGATGGGGAGACTGGATTTTCTCTCCGGACTCCATCCGGTCTACAAAGATGAATTGATCACCCGGGGAGGAAAACTGAATCCTGTTTACTCAGGACAGATCAAAATGATCACTGAGCCTTACCTGAATACTGAATACCTTGGTTTCATGGTCGATCCTGAACAGGATGCCGTCCAAAATAGTCCTGTGCTGATCAGGGAAGTCAGGCAGGCCATAAATGTGGGTTTTGACCGGCATAAGATGATGAGATACCTGCGTAACAATATTGGCCGGCCTGCAAGTGCAGGCTTTGTCCCGGAGGGAATGCCATCATACAGTGCCGAAGCAGTAAAGGGCTACAAGTATGATCCGGATATGGCAAGGGAATTACTGGCAATAGCAGGGTATCCAAATGGAAGCGGATTGGAAAGCATTACCCTGACTACTACTTCAGATTACCAGGACCTATGTGAGTATATCCAGCATGAGCTGTCGGAAGTGGGTATCAGGTTGGATATTGAAGTAAATACCGGTGCTTCTTTCAGGAGCCGGATGGCCAATTCCCAACTTGAATTTTTCAGGGGTTCATGGATTGCTGATTATCCGGATGCAGAGAACTACCTCTCTCTCTTTTACAGCATGAATTTCAGTCCCACAGGACCCAACTACACCCATTTCAGCCATCCGGAGTATGACAGGTTATTTGAAGAAACACTGATGACCCTGGATGACAGTGCAAGATATGCCAAATATCATGAACTCGACAGGATCATTGTGAAGGAGGCTGCCATTGTACCACTGTACTATGACCAGGTTGTCCGTTTTGTCCCGGAAAGCCTGTCAGGCCTTGGCTCCAACCCGATGAACCTCTTGCATTTGAAGCATGCCTTCTGGGTTGATTGAGGAGCGAAAATCAAGAAATCTGAGAAATTTGTATATTTGTCGCGGGACTGCTATCTAACCTAATATCTCAATCTATGTACAGGACAGTCTGGGAAAATTGCAAATCCTCTGTTTGCGCCATCGATTTCCTCAGTAAGGCAGGCACCAAAATTACCACTTGTACCGGATTCAAAGTAACAGGTTATCTTGTAACAGATGATGTAATTGAAAAATTTGCGAAACCGGCAGAAGTTGTCCTGCGTTTCACCGAAGACGGACTCCGTCAGACCCTAAGTCTGCGAATGTCATTCAGGGATTTTATGGAGAGGAAGGTTAAAACCAATGTGCGGCTTAATCCCGGTTTTGTACTGTTTGATATAGACCTCAAAGAATTCAAAGATATTCCGGCATTGAAGTGCAGCAAGAAGGTAAATCACCGGATCGGCCAACCGATTGCTGTGCTTGGATACCAGCTGGAGCAGGAAAACCTGGCCATCAAAAGTGGCATTATTTCCTCCCTTCTAAAGCCAACGAACGGAATTAACACCATTCAGGTGGACTGTACCATTAAACAGGGAAATGCCGGGAGTCCCCTGATCGATGCTGAAAATCATGAAGTAATAGGTGTTATCGGCCACCGTCTTGCTTCTATAGCCCGCTCATACCAAGAGTTGATGAGGATCATGAATACAAATCTGAAGGTGCTGAAAGAAGCAGAAGGTAAAATTAACATGGAGGATATTGATCCAATACAGGTGCTGATCGTCAACCAGAACCAGATTAAACATATGGCTACAGAATTCTTCAAGATTGCGAACATGCGTGTCGGCTATGCAAGCGAACTATGCAATCTTGCTGATTATTGTCCCGACCAGGAAGACATTAGCAACATTGACCTGGAAGTGAATCTGGATAATTGAGATTGATGGCAACACGTTAAGACTCCTCATCTTTTTCAAGGCCATCTATTACCTTCTGAATTTCGCTTTCAGTTGTTTTCAACTTTTTTTTGCATGTTTCAAGGAGGTAGGCCACACGTTTCACTTTTTCCGTCAGTTCATCCACATCTAATTCACCGGATTCAATTTTCTGAAGGATCTCTTCGATCTCAGTGATAGCCTCATTGTATGTGGGGTCTTTGCTCATAGAATTATTGTTTTACTTTTAAGGGCAGGGTAAAAGAGAAAATACTTCCCTCTTTTGGCTTGCTGGAAGCCCAGATTTTTCCCTGATGTAAATCCACGAATTCTCTACAAAGTATCATGCCAAGACCGGTCCCCTTCTCTTCCGATGTACCTGGCATGGTTACATTGCTATCAAGCCTGAAAAGATTATCCAGCTGTTTTTCAGACATCCCAATACCTGTGTCCTCGACAGAAATGGTTATCTCATTGCTATTCTGTTCACAGAATACCCTGACTTGCCCGCCGTTGAGAGTGTATTTAACAGCATTGCTGATTAAATTCCGGAGAATTGTGGATAATAGATTCCTGTCTGCGTATATGCTGACATCCTCAGGGATATCTGACACCATGTTTACTCCTTTCTTATCAGCATGGATCTCAAATACCTTGAAAATTTCTGTGACCATAGGCATTAGATCGGTCTTTTCAGGATTGTAATCAATATTGCCTGATTGTGACCGGGACCATTCCAGCAGGTTTTCAATAAGCAGGTGAATATTCTTTGCTGCCTCATTGATGATCTTGCTGTACCTCTGGATCTCTTCCGAGGTATAATCCCTTGAATTACCTGATATCAATTCACTGAAACCAAGCAGGGCGTTCAATGGATTTCGGAGATCATGTCCGATAATGGAAAAAAACTTATCCTTGGTGGAATTTAACTCTTTCAGGTGTTTCTCTGAATTTTGCAACTTTAAGTTTGATTTTTCGAGCTGTTTGTTTTTCTCCTCCAGGAGCCTTGTGGTTTCACGTTTTAACCTGTTTTTCTGGTAGTACACGACAAACACAAGGATGATCATCAACGATACAGCCGCAAGGAAAAGAATGGTGTTCTTTAACCTGGTAGCCTCGAGATTGCTGATCTCATTGTCTTTCCTTAATAATTCAATTTCCTGCTGCATGGCCTGGGCCTGGGAAATGTTTTCCATTTCCTTGATCCGGATCATGGCCTCCTGCGAATTAATACTGTCTTTGGTAGAGGCATATAAACGGTAGTAATGCAGGGCCTGTTTATAATCTCTTTGAATATCATAATATTCCGAAAGATAGCGATAGTTCTCCCGAAGATCAGGCAATGAATTTACTTCTTCGGACAAGTCCAGGCTCTCATGGAAAGCATCGTAGGCCTGTTGGTAGTTCTTGGTTTCCAGGTAGGTTTTACCCAGGTTGGTATAAATGGTGGCCATCATGGCCTTGTTACCCAGTTTTCGGCTGATTGCCAGGGCTTTCTTTTGATAGTCCAGGGATTGGCTAAGCAGTCCCATGGATAGTGCTGTTTCGCCGAGATTTGTAAGAGCTATAGATGTGTTATCTTCATCCCGGGTCCGTTGTGCAATTTCATAAGCCTCGGTTAAATACTGGTAGGCTGTGTCATATTTTTCATTTTCTATATACACAGCACCGATATTGTTCATGATTGAGAAAAGATGGACTTCATCCTGCAATGCCTCAAATATGATCTTTGCTTTTTTCAGATAATACAGGGCTCGCTGGTGGTCCTTCATTTGCAGGTAAACAGCGCCGATATTATTGTAGGAACTGGCAATGCTGTTGCTGTCTCCCAATTCTTCCCGGATGGCAAGCGCCTTCAGGTAATGATCCATGCTCTTGGTGAAATCTCCCATCAGGTAATAAGCATTTCCTGTCATGTTTAAAGATTTGGCAATCAGCTGTTTGTTGCCAACCTCCAGTGCCAGGGTATGGGCATGGATGGCCATCAGGAGACTTGTATCAAAGGAACACTGCCAGTAAGTTTCTGACAATTCACAGAAAATCTCAATCCGTTCCTCCGGACTTGCATCATCCAGCAAGTTATTGAGACTATCCTGCCTGGACTCGACTTGAGAAAAAATGGACAGAGGCCAAAATATGGCGGATAATAATGCTGTAAGTGCGAATCTGGTCATGAGTTTGCCGGTTCTACCTTAGCTAAAGTATATTTTTTTTCTGTATATCTGTTATTTTGCTTTTGAATTTCCCCCTGTACAATTCCGTTTCCACGATGGTTCCGGGCCTGGTATTTTTTACATCTTTAAGCGCTTGTCCATCCTTCCGTGAAATGGAAAAACCCATTCTCAGGATTTGTCCGGGTTCGGCATAGGCTAACAGCCTGTGATAATCTTCAAGCCTTTTATCTTCACCTTCCATTTTATTGTGTATCAATTGCTGGAATCGTTGCCTGAGATGGACTGATTCAATGGTTTTTCTTTGGGGGATATGTTTGGCCGTGCTCCTGAGTCTTTCCATAAATCGGGTGATCAATATATCATTGGAGCGCAATTGTTGTTGTACCTGGAAGCGGGCATTCCCGGTGAGTTTCAGGAGATGTTCCTGCCGGGCACGGACTATGGCAACAGATCCGGATACGTATTTTTGCTGATGAAGCTGAAGCCGTAGCTTCTGTTCATTCAGTATGCTTACTGTGGCATTGATCAGAATGTCCTGGAAATCTTCGAGTTCCCCTTCAAATGAAGCGAGTTTGTCGACGAAAAAGCCAGCCACAGCAGTAGGTGTCTTCAGCCGTGTATGTGCCACCAGGTCTGTAATGGTATCGTCCTGCTCATGACCAATTCCCGTGATGACGGGCAGGGGAAATTGTGAAACATGGTAAGCCAGGTCATAGCTGTCAAAGCAGGCCAGGTCTGATTTTGATCCTCCCCCTCTGATGATCACTACTGCATCAAAATGGGACTCGAATTCAAATATTTTTTCCAGGGATGCGATGATGCTTTCTTCTGTATTCTCACCTTGCATCACTGCCGGGAAAAGGTGGGTATAAAATTGATATCCATATGGATTTCCTTTGAGTTGGTCAATAAAGTCTTCATAGCCTGCTGCCGTCATGGATGATATGACTGCTATCTTCTGTGGTACGATAGTAAGCGGTATCTCTTTATTCATATCAAGTACCCCTTCCATCTCAAGCCGTTGGATTATCTCCCGTTTTTTACGTTCCACATCTCCCAGGGTATAGGTGGGATCAATATCCTGGATGTTAAGGCTGAGGCCGTAAACCGGATGAAATTCTACCCTGGCGAGTACCAGGATCTTGATCCCGGATGCAAGTTCATAACCGGTACTTGTCTCGAAGTATGGTTTTAACATGCGGTAGGAGGAAGCCCATATGGTTGCCCTGGCCCTGGCAAGGACTTTATCGGATTTTTCATCCTTTTCTATAAGATCAAGGTAACAATGCCCGCTGTAGTTTTGGGTCATGTCCATAATCTCACAGCTGATCCAGCGGGGGATTTCAAAACTGCTTTGAATGACCTCCCGGATCTCCTCCTGCAGATCTGAGAGTTTCATGGTATGCCTGTTGCCCTCCTCCATTACTGCTTGATAAAAATACCCTTCATCCTTTCGTACTGGGTATGCACAAGGATGAGATAAGTGCCGGCAGCCAGAAGTTCTACATAAATCTCCGCCTGGTTCTGGTTGTTGGAATAGATCCTTCCTTCCTGCATTTTCCTGCCGGTTACATCGATGATCTCATAATAATTACCTGCTTCATCCGTGTCAGGGAACCAGAGATTGATATATTGAGTTGCAGGATTTGGGAAGACATGGATCCGGCTCGCTGTGGGCTTTGATGCTGTGAGCAGTAAATCAGCGAGTTCAAGATCCGGAATGCCATAACCGATGAGTGAATCCGGTGAATGATACTGACTGGCGGTTCGACGTATGGCTTTGATGATCTCATAATTGGTCAGGTCCCTGTGTTTCTGCCACAGGCACGTTGCCAGTCCAGCCATGACCGGAGAAGAAAAAGAAGTTCCGTTACCGGTGCCAACCAAACCATTTGACCTTATTAAAACTGTCGCCTGACCCTGAGCGGCAATATCTGGCTTAAACCTGCCGTCGCTGCTTGGTCCCCTTGAACTGAATAAAGCACGTTCTCCATCGGCATTAACGGCCGCAACCCCCAGAATGCTGTCACCATCCGATGGTGCTATAATGTATTGCCATGGATCCCCTGTATTACCCGAATTACCTGCACTGGTTACCACAAGCATCCCTTTTGATGCAGCCAGTGTGGCTGCCCTGGTTACAAGGGTGGTCTTACCGTCCATGTCGGAATAATTATAATTCTGGGTGCTGACTGTAAACCCGTCGGAATATCCCAGCGACGAATTGATGACATCTGCACCGGCACTATCTGCCAGTTCTGCCCCGGCCAGCCAATTTGCCTCTTCTATCCGGTATTCAGTCCGGGTATCTTCGGTCTGGATCAGCCAATAGCCTGCCTGCATGGCTGCTCCCCCGAATTCCCCGGACAGGTATCCACCCATGGTTGACAATACACTCGTGCCATGACTGCCATTTACACTCCAGAAAAAATTGGCGGAAGGATCAACAAAATTCCTTGTTCCCAGGATCTGCCCGTTTTGCCAGAGGGACTGAAATCCGGCAATATTGTCTGCATTATTAAATCCCGC
>JAZGGT010000090.1:0-2330 GCA_036480555.1 Bacteroidales bacterium
TGGCCATGATCACTACCCTCGTATTCCATAAAAATGCAGATGGGGAGGGTATTCAGCTGGCAAACCTGGTCATCATACTGCTGGCTATAGCTACAGGTACAGTGTTGGGATCGGTCATTGCCAGAAAGATTCAGATGACTGCCATGCCCCAATTAGTATCCATTTTTAATGCCACAGGTGGGGCTGCATCAGCCCTGGTTGCGTTAATTGAATTTTCCAATCCGGCTAATGAATCCACCCTGGTTACCCTGCTGGGACTTGTCATAGGGAGCATTGCCTTCAGCGGGAGTATGATCGCCTATGGGAAACTGGATGGCAAAGTGGGAGATATCTTCGCTGGATTCATGAAATACCTGAACCTGTTTATACTGCTGGTGGTTGTGGTGATGATTGTTTATATCACAGCCGGGAATATGCCTGCCGGATCCCAGCAGGTCCTGGTATATCTATTACTGGCCATCGCCCTGGTATATGGTGTGACCTTCGTCCTGCCCATAGGTGGGGCGGACATGCCAGTCGTTATCTCCCTGCTGAACTCATTTACCGGGATTGCTGCGGCCATGGCAGGATTTATCTACCAGAACCAGGCCATGATCCTGGGAGGTATTTTCGTGGGTTCTGCCGGTACCATCCTTACGGTACTTATGTGCAAGGCCATGAACAGGTCCCTGCTAAATGTGATCATTGGATCGTTTGGAGGCGGCGGAGCCGGTGTGGACAGGGAAGCAGGCGTTGTTAAAGAGATCACCGCCAGTGATTGTGCAGTCCTCCTGAGTTATTCCTCAAAAGTGGTGATTGTCCCGGGTTACGGACTTGCCGTAGCCCAGGCCCAGCATGTTTGTAATGACCTCGCTAAATCACTTGAGGATAAGGGTGTTGAGGTAAAATTTGCCATTCACCCGGTGGCTGGGAGGATGCCCGGCCATATGAATGTATTGCTGGCTGAAGCGGAGGTCCCGTACGAGAAACTGGTGGAAATGGATGACATCAATCCAGATATGCCCAATACGGATGTGGTCCTTGTAATTGGCGCAAACGATGTGGTCAACCCTGCCGCCCTCGATGATCCTTCCAGTCCCATTCACGGGATGCCCATTATCATGGCTCATGAGGCCAAAAATGTTGTAGTGATGAAGCGTGGTATGGGCAAGGGGTATGCTGCGATCGAGAACTTTCTCTTCTATGCTGACAATACCCGCATGTTCTTCGGATCTGCAAAGGACTCTCTCCAGAAATTGGTTCAGGAGGTAAAGAGTCTATAAACCCGGACAGGATATATAAAAACAGACTGAAATTCTTGCAGGCAATAATTGTAGGCAGGAATTGAGTATGTCAGCCAGGGTATAGATGGTCATCTCATCCACCCGGACAGGCAGAAAATCAATTACTTTCCTCAGATTTCTATGGTATGTCCTTTATCATGAAAATAGTGACTCTGGTACCAGTAAATAATCACTTCACCTTTTTTTTTGCTTCGTCTGTGGAAGAATTGTAACCTGCCGTCAATAATTCCGTTAAAGACCTTGATTGATGTATGTTTTTAATGGACTGGATGATAGGTTGTTGCAAGATCGATGATCCATACCGGCTTGAAAGCGGCGGAATTTCATCTTGAGACGTGATTATTTATGAAGGGTCTGATTGTGTCAAAAAGTTGCGGAATATTGAGGGATGCCAGTAAAAGGAGGGCCATTATTTTTGCCATCCTTATTTCTGCTATTTTCTCTTTTCTCTTCCAATTAACTTTCTCCCAGAGTACCATCTATTCTGCCCAGACAGGGAACTGGATTTCAGTTTCCACCTGGATCGGGGGGATCATTCCGGGTCCCGCTGACAGCGTTGTAATCAGGAGTGGGCATAGAGTCAGTATGGCCACAACTGCAGGGGAAAGCATGGTTTCCCTGATGATTGAAGCAGGTGCAGTTTTCGATGCCCGGAATAAAACCATGTCTGTAACCGGCAAATTGATCGTCGACGGAAATTATACCTCCGATAATATTGCTGCGAAAGACCTCAGTTTTTCCGGTGATACCATCGGAGGATCCGGTACAATTGCCATTAATGATGCAGTGAGTTCGCTGAATATTTCATCTAACACGAATATTATTCCTTCAACCCGTTTGCATTTACTGGGCAATGTATATATACAGAATGGCTATACAGTTACCAACCAGGGACAACTGATAGTATCGGGAAAAATAGAGGGGGAGGATGCAGCAGGATCCGTGTGGATCAATGATACCAATGCGGCATTGGAAATCGGAGATACTTTGCTGGATGTGGGACAACTCATTGCATCTGCCAGCGGTAACACCATAACCTATAATCAA
>JAZGGT010000091.1:0-9227 GCA_036480555.1 Bacteroidales bacterium
TATACTCCACGTCATCGATGGTATAACCATGGCGGAGCCAAGACCGGGCAATACCAGGATTTGTTCCGGGATGCTCTTCAAATGGAAAGGGCATGGGAGCTTTGTTTTGAAAGGTTCCGGTTTTTCGACCTGAAGCGCTGGGGCATCCATTATGAGCGTGTTAAAAAATTCAGGAGACAAAATGGTGATGCAATACATAAGGATATCAATGATCCGATTGTTCGGTATAACAACCTTATTGGCAATATCTGGGGCGGCCAGGAATCTTACGCCAACCTGCTACCGCATCATTCATATTTGCCAATTCCTCAGATATCGATGTCAGTGAATCCAAATCTCAAGGATCAGAATTTAGGTTATTAGTTACGGGAAAATTTAAAAGAAATCCGGGTAAATGAATGTTTCCCCGGATTTTTATTGATGGACATGCATTTCCCCAATAATTCATCGAGGAATAGTGGATCAGGTCCCCGCCCTTTCCTTAACTCCTTGCTTACCTGGTTCGGATACAGGAATATCAAAAATAAAGGTGGTCCCCATACCGGATTGGGATTTTACATCGAGGGAGAGAACTGAGCACTTTTCAATTGAAATACCTGGGCACTTTTGAAGTGAAATCTTCAGCGCCCACCAGATGTAATTC
Organism: Bacteroidales bacterium; assembly: GCA_036480555.1. Taxonomy (GTDB): domain Bacteria; phylum Bacteroidota; class Bacteroidia; order Bacteroidales; family SM23-62; genus SM23-62. The sequence continues at coordinate 644 of JAZGGT010000091.1, forward strand.
TAGATTAGCCGGAGGAAAAACCTATTTTACAAGCTTTTTACTATCCTAGTTCGCAATAATCCACAATAATTCACATTATGGTGGATTTTTACCGGTATACGCAAATAATCTGAAATGATTTCATGAAATTAAAACATCCTCCTCGTTATCATTATCAGACTCCTTAGAGACTAAGTAAATAATTAAACAGATGATTCCAGCAACTATTATGCCTTTGATAATTCTGTTTCTTCTCCTTTGGCTAGTTGGCACATAATTTTCAAACAGCTCTGGATTAGTAGGATCATATTCTATGTAACTCATCTTTCTTATAGATTTTTACAGTATTCCTCTTCTGAATATATTGAACAGCATAGCCATGTACTAAAAGACATTCATACCCGTAATTTTTTGTTTTTATTCTTCTTGAAGGAGAATTAAAATCAAAGCCTTCAATCCTAAGTTCGATTGCAGGAATCTCATTAATACCCATTGATCTGGGATATAATTTCTCGAGTATTTTAAGATTTTGTTCCATTATCTTATTTTCATCTTTTGTTTTTTCCCGCTTTGCAGCTAACCTTTCGGCATCCATTCGTTTTTTACAATCAGGATGATATAACTGGTTTTTACGTCCAAAAAAGTATGGATCATCACATTTTGGGAAGGCACATTTATGATAGTAACCCTTTCCAGGATAATACATCCCTACGATATAATTATCGAGCATAAAAGACTTTTTGCAAATATACGGAATTATTGTACATTTACGTATAATTTATAATCATGCAACGAACTATATATGAACTAGATTGCTTTTTGCAATCTGAACAAGCATCAAAATTTAGTGAATTATCTATAAAGATCCTCGAAAAAAACTTTACTACAACACAAGTAGGTGTAAGCTATAGATGGATTACATTCTGGGATGAAAGAGGATTACTTCCCTCAGTTACAGAAAAACGTAAATGGAGAAAATTTAGCTTCGTTGAATATGTCTGGCTTAAAATGATAATTGAGCTTCGAAAATATAATATTTCACTCGACATTATTAGTAGATTAAAGGATTCACTTTTTGAATCTTCATCTGCAAATGAATACATTAATAGTCCTGAATTGTTAGAGGAGATGTTATTGCGGATTGCTCCTGATAATCAAAAAGAAGCCGTAAAGCAAATTTTAGCTGATAAAGAAAAAATATACGCGGAAATTCAGCAAATAACTATTACACCTATTTACCTTCTTGTTTTGGATGCAATTTTGCTAAAATCACATATAGCAATCCTGATTAATCATGAAGGGGTATATATTCCTTTTAAGGAATTTTACTTTGAAGATTTTTATAAGAATAATGATTTTAGGGAGTTTATTCATAAATCCTACATCTCGATTTCCATTACTGAAATTGTGAGTGATTTCATAAAAGAAAATGATCTGGAGATGCTAGAAGGAAAGTTGACAATTTTAACAGAACAGGAAGCACAGATTATTGATTTAATACGGCAACGAAAATATAAGTCCTTAAAAGTTCGCTTTGACGACGATAAGGAAATCAGCATGGTTGAGGCAACAAGTGCTGAAACCCCGGATATAGAGAAAAGACTTATTGACATGATTATGAAAAACGGATACCAGGAGATTGTGCTGAAAACAGAAAGAGGGAAACTTGTTAATTGTGAAAATACTCGAAAAATTAAACTAAAAGAATAAAAATGGTATTGAAGATCTCAGGCCAATCGGAAATTGCCTGCTTACCTGATAAACAGGGAGACGGTATACTCAGATTAAATCATGATTTCATTCATAAAAGCGAAGGAGATCCTGTGTAAAAACGGACACAGATATACAGATGATGAAATAAAAAAGATAAGAAGGTTCCTTCTGCAACTCGCGGAAATTAATATCGAACAATTCCTAAAATAGAATTCCGATGAAAAAAGCAATCTTAATGTCCCGAGTAAGTTCAGACGAACAAGCCAGGGGTTATAGTCTGGATGTTCAGGAAGAAACATTAAAACGTTATTGTGAGAATCACAATATTGAGATAATCGATATATACCGTGAGGATCACTCCGCAAAGAATTTCAATAGACCAGAATTCAGAAAGTTACTTGCGTATGCCAAAGCCAATTCAGGTAAAATTGATTATCTGCTGTTTACATCCTGGGATAGGTTTTCAAGGAATACCGCGGAGGCATATGAGATAATTCGGAAACTCAATGAGATTGGTATCGAACCACAGGCAATAGAGCAACCTATTGACTTTAGTATTCCTGAAACAAAAGCGATGTTGGCCATATATCTGGCTCTTCCTGAAATTGATAATGACCGGAGATCCATGAAAATCAAAAGTGGTATCAGGGGAGCCTGGAAAGCGGGTCGCTGGACCCATCATGCACCGCGAGGATATAAAAACAGCAGGGATGAATACAACAAGCCGTTGTTGGTTCCTGATGAAGAGGCTAAACATGTCAAATATATTTTCCATGAAGTCTCTAAAGGAAGACACCAAGCTGATCTGAGAGTGGAATTAAGGTCACGCGGATTTGAAATTAGCAGAGGTGGTCTGTCAAAATTGTTGAGAAATTCTCTATACATGGGCAAGGTGTTTGTTCCTGCAGAAACAGATCAACTTGCTTATTTGGCTGAAGGTGTTCATAAGCCCTTAATCAGCGAAAAACTGTTTAATAAGGTTAATGTATTATTAAATAACCGAATTGAGAAACGGAAGCAACCCATGGTCACCCGTAAAAGAGAAGAATTACCTTTAAGAGGGTATCTCATCTGTTCAAATTGTGGACTAAATCTAACCGGAAGCGCTTCCCGAAGCAGAAATAAAACAAGACATTTTTATTACCACTGTAACCATTGTGGGAAAGTCAGGGTAAGAGCGGATTATGTAAATGATGTTTTTGAAAAGATCCTTAGTGAATTCAAATTCAAACAGGAAGCACAAGAGCTTTATCTGGAAATAATCAAGCAATTGTTTGAAAGTGGTGAAACCACCAGGAATCAGACCATCGCTGAAATTATGAATCAGGTAGATCAACAAAAGCAGCGTATCCAAAAGCTTCAGGATATGCTGGTGGATAATAAAATTGATCCTGAGGATTACAGTAAAATGAAATCCCGTTTTGAAGAAGTAAAGGAACAGCTTCTGCTAAGACTCCGTCAGATTAGATCTGTCCGCAGTAATTTTGAAAAGTATTTACAGTCTGGAATTAACCTGCTCGGGAACCTCGAAAAGTACTATCATACATCAGATATAGAGGAAAAACAACAATTAATTGGTTCGATCTTTCCCGAAAAACTTGTTTTTGTGGATGGAAAAGTTCGAACCGCCAGGATCAATGAGGTACTTCGCCTGATTCTATTGAATGATAAGGGTTCCCGGAATATGAAAAAAGGACAACTCACAACAAATCTGTGGTTGTCCTCTGGAGTGGAGATAAGGGGAGTCGAACCCCTGACCTCGTGACTGCCAGTCACGCGCTCTAGCCAACTGAGCTATATCCCCATAAAGGCATGAGTGTGAGTGTGGGTGTGGGAATTGAGGTGCAAATATATAAAATTTTTGACTTAATTGGGCCAAATCAATAACTTGCACCATATTATGAGAAAGCTACTGATATCCAAGCTGTTTGTTGTTCTGATCATCACAACGGGAACTTATAGTTTCTCCCAGTCATTTGATTCACCCCATTTCACCCTGGAACGCATCGGAGATGGGATTTATGCTGCCATTCATAGATCCGGCGGACAGGCCATATGTAATGCGGGATTTGTAGACCTGGGTGAAGAGGTTCTGGTATTTGACAGCTTTCTTTCCACGGCTGCAGCAAGGGATCTGAAGCAAGCAATAATAGAATTGACAGGGAAACCTGTCAGATGGTTGGTTAACAGTCATTCCCATAACGATCATATCAGGGGAAACCAGGTATTTGCCCCCGGTGCTTCTATTATTAGTTCCTCAGAGATAAGAGATTACCTTCTGAAACGTGGCAAGGAGGAAGCAGAGGAGGAACAATCATATGCACCAGGAAGGCTGGTTTTCTATCAATTGGAGCTGCAGGAATCCAAAACAGAAGAAGAGAAGCAACTCGCCCGGATGTGGCTGGGATATTTCGAAGCCATGGTGGAAACCTATCCGGATCTGGTGATCACGCCACCTGATGTTGTTTTCAAGGATACAATTACGTTTTATGGAAGTAAAAGGTCTGCAACATTAATTGAATTTCAGCACGGCCATATGGAATCTGATATCGTACTTTACCTGCCCGTTGAACAAATACTTTTTTCAGGTGACCTGGTTTTTATCGGGATGCATCCATACATGGCGGATGGAGATCCTTCGGGTCTCAAACAGACACTTACAGCATTGCTGGAATGGCCGATAAAAACGATAATACCCGGTCATGGAGATTTGGGCGATAAGGAAGATATTCAGGCCATGATACAATATATTGACATGGCAGAATCTCTGGCTGGAGAATTGAAGATGCAGGGAAAAACGCCTGATGATCTGGATGTTGCAGAAATACCAGAACCTTACCATGACTGGCAATTTTCAATGTTTTATAAGACCAACCTTCAGTTCCTGTATGACCTTATTAAGGATTAAGGATCAACAGATTCCACCGCCGTGTTATTTTCCATCAAAAATCCGCCTGTCAATCTAGTGAGGGATGTACGGGAACCGATCAGGTTGTAAATGGCCTGCAGTCTTCTGAGGGCGGAGTTCAGGTAGATCAGCTGGATATCCCTGTATTCGAATGAACTTATCGCGCCTGACCGGAATTTTTCATCGGCGATGGACATATTCAGCTCAGCCGCTTCAAGGCTTTCATCAGCCACTTCAAGCAGGGCGATCCGGATACTGTAAAAATCATACAGGTTTAGTAATTCATTCATCAGGGCATGCTCCATCTGTTCAATTTCTACCTGGGCAATTTCTTCATTGATCCGGGCAACCTCTACAGCTCTTTTGCGGGTCCCTCCGGTATAAATATCCCAGGACAATCGCAGATTCCCATAAGTTGAAAGGGCATTCGTAGTTCCTATAAACTGTTCGGAGCCGATATTTTCATCCATTCCTGTCGATAAATACAGGGATGGATAAAGGGCAGATTTCCCCAGGTCGATCTCTTTTTTCTGCAGTTGCAAATTGGTGAATTGGTTTTTGAGTGTCTGGTTATCGGACATCATTTTCCCGGTCAGGTCGCCAAGAATATAGTCAGTAGTATCCGGTTCAAACGGATCCGGGAAATTCCACATCATAGATGGATCCAATCCAAGTAAAAAATTCAGGTTACGAATAGCGTTCCTTACGATAACTTCCTGGGTCATAAAAAGGGCCTTATCGTTCAGGTAAACATTCTTGGCTTGCAAAACCTGGTAGGTGACCGTACCACCTAATTCATAGCGTGCCTGTTCATAGGTATACCTGTCTTCAGAGAGTGTCTTCACCGTTCCCAGCACCTCCAGATTCTCCTGTTGGAGCAAGACATCGTAATAGGCCATGATCACATCCTCGATGGTATTTTCAATAACCACGCCCAGTCTTCCCTGGGATAAATCTTCAAGTGACTCCAGTTTATCCTTGGTGAAATTTACCCGGAAACCATCGAAGATGGTCCAGTCCAGTCCTACCCCTAAATTCAACCGGTTGGTCCAATCATCATCCGTGATGCTGTAAATGTTGTTTGAGCTTGCATCAAAACCAATGGTCGGGTATCTCCCGGCATTCCCCCAGTTATTGTTAATGGATGCGATCTCCACATCAGATTTCGAGATCCTGATGCCGTAGTTATACTCCAGGGTCTTTACAAGGGCATCAGAAAGGGTAAGATCTTCCGGCTGACTGAATGCAGAAAATGAAGAAATGAAAAAAACAATCAGCAGGTTATAGATATAAATATTACGATTCATCTCAAGAATTGAATTATTCACCTTGTTTATTCGGTCCTGGTTCATTATAATTTTTTCCGTTGGACTCAAGCATCAATTTGCGCCGGTGATGGATGATCGCAACTTCCACATCTTCACGTTCTGGTTTCACTCCTGTCCAGAATTGCCGGAAGAATACCCTGACATCATTTAAGAGCATGATCAGAATGGGAAAGAAGATAAGGATAAATACTGTCCCGATAGCCACTCCATATGCCAGGCTGATAGCCATCGGAATGAGGAATTGTGCCTGTACACTCTTTTCAAGAATGATGGGAAAAAGGCCTACCGAAGTGGTGATAGAGGTCAGGATGATTGGCCTGAGCCTGATTTTTCCAGCTTCTATGACAGCATCTTTTACCTTTTTGCCTTCGATCAGAAGGCCATCATATTTGGTAAGGAACACGATAGCATCGTTGATGATCACCCCGGTAAGGGCAACCATCCCCCAGAGGCTCATCAGTGACACCGGTTTACCATGGATCCCATGTCCCCAGAATACTCCCAGCATAGATAATGGGATCATGGCGATGATAATCAGGGTCTGGTTGAAACTCCGGAAGTGCAGGATCATCACCAGGACAATGATGATAAATGCCACACCGAAATATCTGTATACCTTGGCAACCGCTTCAGTACTAAACCGCCTTTGTCCGTGAAAAATATACCTTATACCGGCATACTGCGACAGGATATCGGGCATGATATTCAGCTCTATCTGCTCAATTATTTCCGGTACAGGAGCGTAGGGATCGACTGTTTCAGCATCCACCCGGATCTCTCTTGAACCATTGTACCTGTTAATGGCTACCGGTCCACGTTCCATGTGATAGTCCGCCAGTTCTATAAGCGGATACACACCGGAACCGGTTTTGATTTTCATCTTTTCCATCTGTCCGATCGTCAGCCTGTCTTCTTTAGGGTATCGGACCCATATACGCAATTCATCCCGACCTTCCTGTAGCCGCTGTGCCTGACCACCATAAAATCCCTGCCTGACCTGCCGGGCAATGGCATTTTCATCGAGTCCGAGAAAATAGGCTTTGGGCTTCAGGTCCAGCCTGATCTCCTGCTTTCCAAGGGCTACATTCTCATTAATATCTTTCAGCTGGGGCATTTCACCCAACCTGTACATCTAGTTTTCTGTTGCCTCTTCCAATTCAGCCAGGTTCTTTGACATCAGGCCAATAGATACCGGTGATCCAAACCTGTTCCTTCCAGCAACTGTGAATTTACGGGCCTCGGGAATCGGACCGATCTTTTGGCGGACCATATTGGCAATATCAAATCCGGCGATTGGGAGTCCCTCGAGATCACGGGGATAAACCGTAACTTCGCCTGCATGTGAACCGGATTCCTGGCGGTCGAATGCACCTCCCACACTGGTCTGTACCCTTTCGATGATATCTTGTTCTTCACCGAATTTTTCCTTCAGATCTTCATTAACTTCCCATATGGCGGTCTCAAATTGTCTCAGGAATCTGATTGTCTGTCTTTCACCATCTCCGGGTGTAAATGCCACATTAACTTCAAAACTGTCAAAATCTACCCTTGGAAAGAAGGTGTTTTTAATATAACCCCCCATCCAGAGACCAGCTGTTATTAGGATCAGGGCAACCGGTATGGCAATTACAGCATGCCTCCACCTGACAAGCCAGCCAAGCATATGATGATAGATCCTGTCACGGAGCCAGACGATGAATCCTTCTAAGTATTTTTTGATGCCCCTGTTCTTGTTTTCCAGGCTCTTCCGGTTAAGTACCTTTGGATTGGCAAGATGTGCAGGCAGTACAAAAAATGCCTCAAAAAGTGAAAAGAAGAGGCTGGCAATCACCACAACTGCCACCTGCATCATAAACTCCATCGTTGTACCCTGCATAAATAACAGGGGAGAAAATGCAATAATAGTAGTAGTCACAGAGGTTAGCACAGCAGGGTATACCTCCATGGTCCCATCTACAGCAGCTTGCCTGGGAGTCTTCCCCCGCTCAAAATGCAGGAAGATATTTTCAGCGACCACGATCCCGTCATCCACCAGGATCCCGATCACAAGGATCATACCCATCAGGGACATCAAATTGATGGTGATCCCGTAATAATAAGCAAACACGAACATTGCCAGGAAGCTGAATGGGATCCCCCAGGCTACCCAGAGGGAAAGCCGAAGACTCAGGAATATAGTGAGTGTCAGGATGACCAGGGTAAGTCCCACCAGGCCATTTTTAGTCAGGAGATCGAGGCGGCTTTGCAGAATATCAAGATAAGCCCTGGACATACTTAATTCTACCCCCGCATTCCTGGTATTGAAATCTTCCATGTATTTTCGGGCAAAAATGGTCATGGCTTCAAGGTCCTCTTCCGGGAGTTTTTCTACACGTATGGAAACCGTGGGTCTCCCGTTCAACCATGATTTGTTGGAGGTATCGGCAAATTTCTTTTTCACCTCTGCCACATCCCTGATCCTCAGATATCCACCATCCGCCTGGCCCCGTATGATGATGTTTCCGATCTTGTTTGGATCTGTACTGCGTGACCGTAAACGGATCAACAATTCCTCGTCTTCTGATTTAATCTGTCCACCCGAAACATCCTGGTTGTTTCTCTGGATAGCCTGGGAGATATCATCAAAGGTGATATTGTACCGAAGCAACACTTCCTC
>JAZGGT010000092.1:0-4033 GCA_036480555.1 Bacteroidales bacterium
GGTTTACTTCATCAACGGGACGGGCATTATGTGTTGCAGGGGCATGGATTTGATCAAAGGATTGATAACTGCCGCCCCATATTTGATTAAGCACTGAAATGTTTTTATGTTTTGCTTGAAGCCAGTCCCGGAACATATGCTGACTTTTTTCACAGTAACAGATGTATTGCAATTCATAAGCCATGATATTGTAGAGCAGGTTGGGGTTTTCCTCCCATTCATGGGCATGTATTTTTATGTAGTTCAGTATGGCCTCACGGATATATGGACTTTCCAGGCAGATTACAACGTCCTCTTTTTTACCTCCCATGGCCCACCTGTCCTTGATGAGATGGCCGCACCAGCCATCCCATCCAACCCGGTGTGTGCCGGGATGCTTATGGAAAGCTTCATATACCGGAGAACTCTCAATATTATATCTGGAACCGCCTCCAACAGTATAACTTTCCAGGCGATGGTTGAATGGGGCAAAATAATCCATCAGGGGCCCCTTATTAATTTGAAGCATGGAAAAAATGAGAACCGGGTTCCCTCCTTGGTCCCTGTAAAAGCCATCCACTGGTTTTAATTCACTTAATGGGGGATAAGGCGGAACATAAAATACCTGAGAAGTCGTTTCATTTTCGGGAGCAAGGACGGGGACCTTGCTTTTCTGCGCGGATAAAATAATTTCAATCTCCTTGCTTGCTTCTGAGCAGGAGGAAATGATATAATCCAGCATCTTTGTTTCCTCCTCTTCGTTCTGGAACCAAACCAGTTTATTCCTGATGCCGAGACCTACATCAGCAGTAATCAGTGGGATACGCTGGTACAGGGTTTGATATCCCTGCAATTCGGCAATATTGACTTCTTTTTCAAGCTTTTCTGCGGCTGTTTTTGCGGCTGACCTTAATTGTACTATTTCAGGACTTGGTCTTATGGCTTCCTCCGGTCCCACAAGCATGGGGTAAACATAACGATCATCTATTACAATGCGGCAATCACGAGGATCAATGCGTGATGCTGTTTTTGAACTTTCTTCACCCTTTACCAGTCGAATGTTATCCAGGTAAAGCGAATGGCCAATTGAGCCGAAGGATAAACGAAATTTACGAATCTTGTCCAACGCCAACGGACGGTCACCTTCTGAAACCATGGCATTTTGAAGTAGAAACTCAAAATGGTTCCAGCCGCTGTTCAGAAAAACCTTTTGCCAGTTATAACTCTGTCCATGAAATGCTGCCTCTTCGTCCGTACCCAGTTCATCACAGATCTCGATGTAACCATAATGAAGTTGAGGGGAAGGATTGTAGATATCGAATTTAAGGTAGTCGTAATGGCTCCAGTCTTTTATCAGTTCCTCACTCTCCAGCCAGAGGGGCTGCTCATCGCCAGCAATCAATTCAAGACATTTCCTGCCATGTGCAGGAAACGCATTCGACTGTGATACCGTTCCTTTCCAGATGGCAGAGATTGAAGAGCTTTCAAAATCATCAAGAACGATAACATCTGTGGACGTATCATTGCTGGTGCAGGATGCAAGTAAAAATAGAAAGCATACAAGAATGAAATGGCAAGTTTTCATAATGGGGGACTATATGTTCTATTCCTTAATCTCTATTTAAATGGAGAAGTCATGTAATCTTCGATATCCAGCCAGTGATTGAGCATAATTTTTCTTTTTTGTTTCAGGTTTTCAATCAGGTCAGGCCCAAGTAAAAAGGTATCTTCAAGCTGCAGATCTTCTGCATGGTTTATCAGATCCATTCCCCCTTTTTCCAGCATGGCTATCAGTTCATTTGTATTATCCAGCTCATCACGCATAATTTTATTGAAATCAAGAAGATCCTGATCTCCTGTCCAGGTAGGGATCTTATTCGGTCTATGCACCGGTCCCGCAAGCACTTCCTGGTTTCTGTTCCGGATGATCTGTGCGTCGTTAAAATTACCACAACTCCTGACAACACTGCTATAAATACGCAAAGCCACGGCCATATTTTCCAGGAACTCCTGTTCCGGTGCATGAGTGATTTTCTCCATGGAGGTATATGCCCTTCTTAAACCTGAAAGGAAATTGCCCGTCGAACCCATTGGTATGGCATTGTGCCCTCCACCATGAATATCCATATAGTCATTGCGGGCTTCATCCAGGGATACATTAAAAACATGAGGGAGGAAATATGCTTCTTCCTGGGTACTGAGCCTCTCGGGGACAATAACCAGCGGGCGGGTAATATGCCTAGTTGAGACTCCCCAGTATAATGTACTTAATCCACCTATTGTAGCCTGTTTGTTTTTCATTGTTTCATCCAATGCAATAAATGCATTGAACAAGTGGTCTGCCGATTCTTCTCCGGCCCATTTAACACAAAGTTCTTGAAGACTTTGCAATGCAGGGATCAATCCCTCCTCACCGGGCATAGCCAGATAGTCTTCGACAATATCAACAACTTTTTCCACAGTCTTCAGGCGCTCAGTCCCCCGATCATAAGCTCCGCCAAAACTCAGGTTGTATCTTTGTGGGATGTTTTCACTGTTTCTGCTGATTGTTCTGAGTATACCAAGGGGATTTATGATTCCCCTAACCGGATAAGCGGACCACGCCATACTTCCTATATTTTTCCTGGATGGTAAATTTCCTTTGTCGGTCCCCCGGACATAACAATTTGCAGGTAATTGACTTACGATATCATCAACCTCGCTGTCAGTGAACATACCCCACATAAAAATGTCGATATCATGCCCTGTTTCTCCGGCAGCTTCTTTAAATATATTAACCAGATCTAATACACTTTCACTTACATTAAGGTTGCTGCAATTTGTAGGGCCATTGGGACCGCTGTAAAGCCAATCTGCCCAGCAAAATCCAGACCCGGCATCGTTCATGTTAAAATGAACCGTATGGATCTCAGGCACATTTTCAAACAGGGTATTTGCCATATTCTGATACATTTCCACAGTTTCTTCTTCGTGAATACAGGGCGAAAATTCCTTTTGCAGGCTGCGTCTGGGATGATCAACCCTGGGACCGCGAAGATGCGGGTAAGATTCAAAAAATGCTTCTGTAAGAAAATGAGGTTCATTGCTCCTGTATCCGGCATCCAGGCCTAACCTCCTGATTATTTTTACCTTGCTTAGTAGGAGTTGACGATTCTTAGTCACCAGTTCTTCAGGAATAAATGGAGCCATCTTTTCATCAGGAAAGAACTTTGACAGACTTCGGTCGTAAGCTGCATATTCATGCCATGGGCTTCCGCCCTCTGGCATTTCAAAATCAGCCTTTTTTGCGGTTGTATTGATATTCATATCAATTCTGCCAAAGGGTTTTAAACGGGCGATCTGCTTGGAAAATTCAGTAAACGTTTCAATATCATGGAACGAGGAGTGAACAACAAATATGGCATCCTCTTGTTCCTGGCCATTGGCTAAACGAGGAAATAGGAAAAGTAATAAAACAAAAGTGGAAATTTTATACAAGTCTATCATTATGATTACATTTTCTTGTGTTCAGTAAAGATATTAATGTTTCAAACATGATATCATATTCAATAAATTGTTAAATTCAGATCAAAAATTTAACATATGAAAACAAATCGTAGAGATTTTATCAGGCTTGCTGGTTTAGCCGGAGTTGGACTGGCTGGCACCAATTTAATTAAATCATGCAGTTCCGAAACGGTTGAGACAAGGGCTGAGCAACAATTCAATATGTGTGGTTATGCCGCCCCAAAACTTGAGACGGTAAGAATAGGATTTATCGGGTTGGGGAACAGGGGACCCGGGGCAGTTGGGCGGATGAGCCATATCGATGGTGTTGAGATTAAAGCCCTTTGTGATCTTCGTCCGGATAGGATTGATGTGGCCAAAGAGCGTATTGCTAATACCGCTCATGCTCCTGTCACCTACTCTGGTAATGAGGAAGTTTGGAAGGAGTTATGCGAAAGGGATGACATTGACCTGGTATATATCTGCACACCCTGGCATTTACATACGCCTATGGCTGTGTATGCTATGAAACAGGGAAAACATGTATGTACCGAGGTACCGGCAGCTG
>JAZGGT010000093.1:0-7685 GCA_036480555.1 Bacteroidales bacterium
TCAGAGGGCAGTATTTTACCTATCTTTAAAGGATTGATCAAAGCATTTTGTCAGGACTAACCATATACAAGGCATCAGCAGGTTCAGGCAAGACCTTTGCGCTGGCGAGGGATTATATCAGCCTGGTTATACAGGATCCTGAGATATTCAAGCATATACTTGCTGTCACTTTTACCAATAAGGCCACAGACGAGATGAAGGGTCGTATCCTGGAGGAATTATACCGCCTGGCATCAGGTGTGGATTCTTCCATCAGGACTGAGATCATTGAACAGCAAAAACTGGACGGTGAAGAGGTCAGTGCCAGGGCAAGGATCATCCTGGAAACCATTTTGCAAAATTATTCCCGTTTTCATATTGAGACCATAGACCGCTTTTTTCAACGGGCCATTCGTGCCTTTACAAAGGAAATAGGACTGGCTGCAGGCTATGAGGTGGAGCTGGATGCAGCACGTATCTTATCCGAAGCAGTGGACATGATGCTGGATGGCCTTGACCAGGATCCAGAGCTGCAAAAATGGTTTGTGGATTTTGCAAGGGAGAAGGTGATGGAAGGAAAGCACTGGAACCTGAAAAATGACCTGCTGGTGCTGGGCGCAGAATTGAACAATGAGCGGTTCCAGGAAGAAAGTAAGGACCTGGTAACCCAGTTATCCGATAAGGATGGATTCAGCAGGTTCCAGTCAGCTTTAAACACCATCAAATTTGGTTTTGAGAATGGCATCGAGGGACTTGCCAGGGATGCTTTTAAAATAATGAATGAGGAGCAGTTGGATGAAGGGGATTTCAAGGGAGCTTATGGTGTCGGATGGTTTTTCGGCAGGATCCTGCGTGGAGATTACCGCGTGCCTTCCAGTACCATAATAAATGCTGTGGATACAGCCGAGAACTGGTATGCCAGGGGATCTGAGGCAAGGGACAGGATCCTCAAGGCCTACGACAGGGGATTGAATGATTTGTTGAAACAGGTAATCGGTATGTATGAAAGTGATTTCCGAAAGTATAGTACCGCAGGTTCGGTCAGGAGCTTTCTATATACCCTGGGCATTCTGACCGATATCTCAGCCAGGATGCAGGAGTACACCCTGGATCAGGGTATCTTCCTCCTGTCAGATGCCGCCAGGTTCTTATATGGGATCATCGGAGATAATGAAGCACCTTTTATATATGAGAAAGTGGGCAATTATTTCCATCATTTTATGATCGATGAGTTCCAGGATACATCCGGACTCCAGTGGAAGAATTTTAAACCGTTAATTGACAACAGTCTGGCATACAATCATAAATGCCTGATCGTTGGTGATGTCAAGCAGTCCATTTACAGGTGGCGGAATTCAGATTGGGAGATTCTCAGTGAAGTGATCCCACGGGCATTCAATCCTGCCCAGATGGAAGAAAAAGAGCTGGTGCATAACTGGAGGAGCCTGCGTAATATCGTTTCATTCAACAATGATTTCTTTACTTCATCAAGGGATGTACTCAAGGAATTTTTCCAATCGGAAGGGGAGGATGGTGACCAGTATCCGCAAAAAATTGACAGGGCTTACGGGGATGTGATACAGCTGGTGCCTGACATGCCGGGGAAAGATGGAGGTTTTGTCAGGATCAGCATGATCCGGAATGAGACGGGGGACTGGAAATCAGTGGTTCATGAACAGGTGATACAGGTCATTGAGCAGTTGCAGGACGGGGGACTCACCCTTTCGGATATTGCCATCCTCGTCAGGACCAAAAGGGAGGGTAAGGAGATTTCTGATGCCATACTCCTGCATAAAAGCCTGCATCCAGGGTCCGGGTACAGGTATGACATGATCTCAAATGAATCACTGTTCCTGGGAAATGCACTGTCCGTAAGGATCATTGCCGGAGTGCTGAAATATCTCACCCAGCCCGGCGACCGGATCAATCTTGCCCAGCTGATTTATGAGTACCGCCTTTTCAATGTGGGAAAGGCTTATGAAAATGATTTTCTGGCTACCGGGATCGATGGACTGCCAGCAGCATTCCTGGAGCAGATTGACACCTTGCGTTATCTTACACTGACGGAACTTATTGAAAGGATAATCCGACTGTTCGCTTTACACAGCCGTGTAGAGGAAACACCTTATCTTCTTGCGTTCCAGGATGTCATACTGGACTATAGCCGGAATAATCCCGCTGATATTAATTCCTTTCTTAACTGGTGGACTGAACACGGGGACAATCTGGCCCTGACCGTGTCGGAGGATCAGGATGCTATTCGTGTGATGACAATTCATAAAGCCAAGGGACTTCAATTCCCTGCTGTGATCATTCCTTACTGCCACTGGTCTTTTGATCACAGGGGATTGAATGCCGAGATCCTCTGGTGCAAACCGGAGAAGAGCCCTTTTAACCAGTTTAGCCTCCTGCCTGTGAAATATTCTTCGGCCCTCAGGGATACCTATTTCGAAAAGGAATACCACGCAGAACGCTTCAGGGTATATGTTGACCACCTGAACCTGATGTATGTGGCATTTACACGGGCCATGGAGGGCTTATTTATATTTGCACCGCTCCCTGCCAGGGATAAATTAACAGACGCAGCTGACATGGTGAATAAAATCCTGGATGATAAAGCCGGGCAGTCCGGATATTCAAGCAATGAGAATGGAGTAAACTGGTCGTCGGGGGATTTTCATTCCTTGGGCCGATCAGGTAATAAAGGGGAAAGGGAACAATTGCTGATCAGCCAGCTGCATAGCCATGAATTCACTGGCAAACTTCGTTTACAATACAGGGGGACCAGCTTTTTTGATACCCGGGCCGAGCAGCGTATTAACCAGGGGAACCTTATGCATGAGTTATTTTCCAGGATCCGGTCTGCCAGGGACATTGACAAGGCGATTGAGGCTATCAGGAGGGAAGGGATGATAGAAACTGCCGATGCTGAAAAGCTGAAAGGAGAAATAACCAGATTGATTGAGCATAGTGTTGTCATGGAATGGTTTGATGGCAGCTGGAAGGTAATTACCGAGCAGGATATCCTTACCCCCGCGGGCATGTTAAAACGGCCTGACCGTGTTATGCTGAAGGATGACCAGGTGATCGTTGTTGATTACAAGTTCGGCAGGCAGCAATCCACCAGCCATAGATCCCAGGTCAAAAAGTATACGGAAATGCTCAAAGAAATGAGTTATGGAGAGGTGAAGGGATTCATCTGGTATGTAAACCTTAAGGAGGTGGTAGAAGTATGACGGCAGCGGAGAGGACATACAGATGGGGACATGCTCGGCGCTTCAACAGCTATTCCGAATATTTCCGGAAGAAATTCGGCGGACGGGTTCAGAAACTGTCCCTTGATGCCGGGTTTACCTGTCCGAACAGGGATGGGAGCAAGGGCAGGGGGGGCTGTACCTTCTGTAACAATAATGCCTTCAATCCAGCATACTGCCAGCCGGAAAAATCCATCTCTATCCAGATTGATGAAGGCATTGAATTTCACAAGAAGCGTTACCGCAGGGCTGATAAATACCTGGCCTATTTCCAGGCCTATTCCAATACCTATGCCGGAGTTGGTGTATTGAGGGAGAGGTATGAAGAGGCCCTGAGGCGGGATGAGGTGATCGGACTGGTCATTGGAACCCGTCCGGATAACGTAAATCCTGAGATCCTTGATTACATAAAGACCTTGACGATGGACTATTATGTGATCATTGAGTATGGCATAGAATCCTGCTATAACGCTACGCTGAAACGGGTAAACAGGGGACATTCCTTCGAGGATTCCATCCGGGCCATAGATATGACCGCATCAAGGGGTATCAGACAGGGAGCGCATTTCATCATTGGCCTGCCAGGGGAATCTTCGGAAGATATCCTGGCAGAAATGAAGATCATTTCGGGATTACCGGTCAACAATATCAAATTTCACCAGCTGCAGATCGTCAGAAATACCATCATGGCTAAAGAGTACCTTTCCAATCCTGAAGATTTTAGGATTTACGACCTTGATGAATACCTTGAATTAATGCTGAGGATACTGGAATTACTAAATCCTGCATTTGTGGTTGAAAGGATTGCAGGGGAATCGAATCCGGGTTTTTTGCTGAGTAAGTCCTGGGGACTCAGATATGAACAGGTGCTGAAAAAGTTTGAACAGATGCTTGCAAGGGAAGATACCTGGCAGGGAAAGCGTTTTGGCCGATGAAACCTTTTTTAAGGGAAATAGCAGAAGAGTTATTTCTGTTACATGGAGAACGGATGGAAGAGTTGTGCCTGGTCTTTCCAAACCGCCGGGCAGGTTTGTTCTTCAATAAATACCTCGGAGAATGCCTTAAGCAACCGGTCTGGTCACCATCCATATTTACCATACAGGACCTTATGGCGGGTATTTCCGATCTGGCCTACGCTGATGAACTGGAATTGATCAGTGAATTATACAAGGTGTATAGCCAGGTGAGGGGAAAAGAAGAGAGCTTTGATGATTTCTATTACTGGGGAGAGGTAATGCTCGCTGATTTTGATGATGTTGACAAGTATAGGATCAACGCCGGCGATCTTTTCCGGAACCTGGCGGATCTGAAGGAAATGGAAGACTCTTTCCAGTACCTTTCAGCAGAGCAAATTGAACTGATCCAGCGGTTCTGGGGACATTTTTCGACTGATCATCAAAGTGAACAGAAAAAACAGTTTATAGAAGTGTGGAATATACTTCATCCTGTCTATGACAAGCTCAGAGACAATCTGCTCGGTAAGGGGACAGGATACGAAGGGATGATCTACAGGAATGTAGCGGACAAGATAATGGAGGGGGAATCCCTCAATCTGCCTGGTTCAATCATGGTGTTCATCGGGTTTAATGCATTGAATCCATGTGAGGAAGTCATGTTCAGATCACTCTCTGATACTGGTAAAGCGATATTTTATTGGGATTTCGACAATTTTTACCTTGAAAATGAGATGCATGAGGCAGGCAGGTTTATCAGGAAGAACCTGGACAGGTATAAAGATTCGGGTCACCTGATAGACCATGACAACCTGCTCAATGCAGATAAGCAGATCCAGGTGTATTCTATGCCCGGGGACAGCGGGCAGGCGCAGCTGATACATCACATCCTTGGGCATGCCCAGGAATCTGAAACACTTGGCGAAGAAACAGCCATTATCCTGGCAGATGAGGAATTACTGATCCCTGTCCTGCATGCCCTGCCTGAAAACCTGGATGCGATAAATGTAACCATGGGATTCCCGGTGAAGGCAGCACCGGTTTTCAGCCTGATCGAACACCTGATTACTTTACAACGTAATACCAGGGAATGGAAAAACGGCATCATCAGGTTTTATTATCCTGATGTACTGGCTGTATTGCAGCATCAGTATATCCTGATGTGCGAGCCGGCAGATGCACGTGCCATGGTCAGGGAGATACATGAAAAAAACAGGATTTATGTCAATACAGGGGACCTGGAAAAGAATGAACTGTTTCTCCAGGTATTCCGAAAGCTCAGGAATCCGGAAGACATAGCCGCATATCTACTGACTATCCTGGAATCTATAACGCGTTCGGATGATGAGGATACAAATGTGGTACCTGCATTGGAATTGGAATTCATTTACAGGATTTATACAAGGATCAAGCGACTTAAAGATGTGATCAGCCGCCTGAACCTCTCCTTTACACTCCCTACGTTCCTGCGTCTGTTCCATAAGATACTCAAGCGGACAAGCATACCTTTTTCCGGCGAACCACTTTCCGGGATACAGGTAATGGGAGTCCTGGAAACCCGTGTGCTGGATTTTGACAGGATCATTATCCTTTCTATGAATGAGGGCGCTTTTCCAAAGAGCAGTGCAAGCTTGAGCTTTATTCCCCATAACCTGAGATTTGGTTTCAACCTGCCAACCCTCGAACATCAGGATGCCATTTATGCATATTATTTTTATCGGCTGATTCACAGGGCGAAAAACATATCCCTGGTTTACAATAATAAAACCGAGGGATTGAGTACAGGGGAGAAATCAAGGTATATACATCAACTACGATACGAGCCGGCATTTGAAGTCAGGGAATTCTCTGCAGGGTTTGATATACAGTCCGGGCAATTCCCACCTATACAAGTCAGAAAGACCGGCGCCATCATGGAGAAGCTGATGAACTATACCACAGACAAAGAGAAGGGCAGCTATTTTTCTCCGAGCGCCCTGAACAGTCTGATTGATTGTTCTTTACGGTTTTACTTCAGGTACATAGCAGGATTCAGGGAACCGGATGAGTTAAAGGAAGAGGTTGATCCGGCCTTGTTTGGAACCCTTTTGCATGAAAGTATCAGGAAGATTTATAGTGCGGAGGAAAACCCTATACAGCAGGCCGACCTTGAGCTGATTATTAAAGATGAGAAAAGGGTCAGGATGGCCATAAATGAAGCCTTCGAGGAGGTCTGGTATAAAGAGCGAGGATCTGGGGATGGTCCTCAGGGCCGGAACCTGGTTATACGGGAGATCATTTTTACCTATCTCCAGAAAATCATGGAAAGAGACATGGAATATTGTCCGATAAGCATCTATAGCCTGGAGCTCCCTTATTATACCGGATTGGCATTTGAATCATCCGGACATCAATATATTGTGAGGGTAGGGGGAAAGATCGACAGGATAGATATGTCCGGTGGGATGTACCGGGTGCTCGACTACAAGACCGGTAAAGGTGAAATGAAATTTGAATCCATCGAGGATCTCTTCATAGGGGAACAGAAGAACAGGAACAGGGCAGCCTTGCAGACATTCCTCTATGCAAAGGTTTTTATGTCGCAGGAGGGGATGGAAAAGGCCAGGATCATGCCGGGTGTTTACCTGATCAGGGATATTTATAACCAGGATTTTAATTGCCAATTCCGGATGGGGCCAGCAAGAAAACAGTTCCCCATTCCGGAATACTCAACCTTTGATGAAGTTTTCACCATCCATCTGCAGGCCTTGCTGGCTGACCTGTACGATCCGGAAATACCATTCCAGCAGACCTCAGAGGAAGAAACCTGCAGGAACTGCCCTTACAAGGGAATTTGTCACAATTGACATCCTCCATCACCTTCTAAAGGAAATGGATTCCATTGGCTTCTACAAAGCCAAGGGCAGTACTTCCTTGCGGGTTCCTGCAGGTTCCTGCTGCCGACCGCTAATGCGATTCGCTTGACAGGCTATCATCTCCGTCTGCCCGACGGTTAGAATATTCTTCGCAGCATTTACATCTGCATTTTCCTCATGACCACAGGCAAGGCATTTGAATGTAGCCTGCGACTGTCTGTTCTCATTTGCCGTATGACCACAACACGAGCATCGCTGTGAAGTATGCCGGGGATTGACTTCAGCCAGCATCCCTCCCATCCAGAAGAGCTTGTAATCAAGCTGACGCCGAAATTCAAACCATCCCTGGTCCAGAATCGATTTATTCAGCCCGGACTTTGCCTTTACATTCCTGCCTGGCTCTTCGATGGTTCCCTTTGCCGATGCACTCATGTTCCTAACCTGCAATCCTTCCACATATACCTTTGCGTGGTTTTTGCTTATTTCGGTACTCAACTTGTGAAGGAAGTCCGATCGTACATTTGCAATTGTATGATGAAGACGTGATATTTTTCTTTTTTGTTTCTTCCAGTTATTTGAACCTTTCTTCATTCTCGATAGTTTCCTCTGCTCCTTTGCAAGTCGATCTTCATGCTTTCTGAAAC
>JAZGGT010000094.1:0-5470 GCA_036480555.1 Bacteroidales bacterium
TATCTAACGAAAACAATCTTGGGGAATTGTAGATCAGGCCTCAACAAGGTCCTCTTCAACACGCAGGTTATCAATGATGAAGTTTTGTCGTTCAGGGGTGTTTTTCCCCATATAAAATGCCAGTAAATCAGCAACTGCATCACTTCTGCTGAGGGATACAGGTTCCAGCCTTATTTTCTTTCCTATAAAATTCTTAAACTCGTCAGGGGAGATCTCCCCCAGTCCCTTGAACCTGGTGATCTCGGGATTGCCTCCCAGTTTTGCAATGGCTGATAATTTCTCCTCCTCTGAATAGCAATAATGGGTTTTTTTCTTATTCCGGACCCTGAAAAGAGGTGTCTGTAAAATGTACAGATGTCCCTTGCGAACCAGGTTAGGGAAAAATTGTAAAAAGAAGGTGATCAACAGCAGCCGGATATGCATCCCGTCAACATCTGCATCAGTAGCGATCACCACGTTATTATACCGCAGGTTATCCAATCCCTCCTCAATATTCAGGGCAGACTGCAGGAGATTGAACTCTTCATTCTCATAGACGATCTTCTTGGTAAGTCCATATGTATTCAGAGGTTTCCCTTTCAGGCTAAAGACTGCCTGGGTCGCCACATCCCGTGATTTGGTGATGGAACCGCTGGCCGAATCTCCTTCCGTGATGAAAATGGTCGTTTCCATCCTGCGATCATGGTTGGTATTATAATGGGCCTTGCAGTCCCGAAGCTTCTTATTATGCAGACTTGCTTTCTTGGCCCTTTCCCTGGCCAGTTTCTTGATGCCTGAGATCGCCTTCCGCTCTTTCTCAGATTCCAGGATCTTCCTGAGCAGGATCTCAGCTGTCTCGGGATGCTTATGCAGGTAATCATCCAGGTCATTTTTCAGGAAATCACTAATGTAATTCCTCACACTGGGGCCTTTCGGTCCCATGTCCTTAGATCCCAGTTTGGTTTTCGTTTGCGATTCAAAAACCGGCTCTTCTATTTTAATGTTAAAGGCTACAATGACAGATTGGCGAATGTCAGAGGGATCAAAGTCCTTTTTGTAAAATTCCCGCACCGTTCTTACAATTGCTTCCTTGAATGCCACCAGGTGCGTCCCACCCTGGGTTGTATGCTGGCCGTTGACAAAAGGAAAGTACTCATCCGTATACTGGTTGCCATGGGTCATGGCCATTTCAATATCACCATTCCTGAGGTGTATGATGGGGTAGAGCCCTTCATTATCCATATTCTCATTCAGCAGGTCCAGCAAGCCATTTTTTGACTGGTACTTCACACCGTTCAGCACTATCGTCAGTCCGGTGTTGAGATAGATATAATTCTTGATAAGGGCCTCAATGTATTCCAGGATATAATGGTAGTTCCCGAAGAGTTCCTTATCAGGTACAAAAGAAACGATGGTCCCATTGGCCAGTTCTGTTTTGGAATCCCTTGCCTCTTCCAGCAGTTCACCCGCTTCAAAATCTGCCGATTTCATCTTCCCCTCCCGGATGGACTGAATTTCAAACCTTGATGAGAGGGCGTTAACCGCCTTAATGCCAACTCCGTTCAGCCCAACTGATTTCTTAAAAACCTTGGAATCATATTTCGCTCCGGTATTCATCCTGGAGGCTGCATCCACCATTTTCCCCAGCGGGATACCTCGCCCATAGTCTCTTACCTGTATGCTTTTTTCATGTATATTGATCTCGATCGTCTTGCCGAAATCCATCATGAATTCATCTATGGAATTATCCAGAACCTCCTTGAGCAGAATATAAATGCCATCATCCCGGGAGGACCCGTCCCCGAGTTTTCCTATATACATTCCGGGGCGCTTACGGATGTGTTCCCGCCATTCTAAAGTCCGTATGTGTTCTTCTGTATACTGCGCTGTCATTGCCTTTTCGATCTGCACAAATATAGATAAAAGATCTCTCGGATAGCAATTTCTTTATCAACAGGGGAATTAACATGAGCGGCTCATGAACTCTTCTGTAAATCAAACAAATCAGACTTTTTCAACGATCAGAATGGAGGTGGGCATAGGTCCCGGACATGAGGTCCCGGACATGGATTTGCAGTTCCCGGGGACTCATTTCTGAGAACAGGCTGAAGGGGATTGGCTCAAGTACCCTGACATCTATCCTGGCAAATCCTTTCAGGATGGCGCCTTTTTTGGGCAAGGCCTTTGCAGTACCATCCAGTACGATGGGAACGATATCTACCTTGTTGTCAAGGGCCATCCTGAAAGCACCTTCCCTGAAGGGGCCCAGGTGACCCCCAGGATAACGGGTCCCTTCCGGAAAGATCAATACCGAACTTCTCATTTCCAGAAACTTACTGGCTTTCTTCATCAGCTGCTCCAGGCTGTTTTTCTGCCCCCTCTGAATCTCCAGGTAATCATTAAGCCGCATATTCCAGCCGATGATGGGGATGCGGAAATTTTCTTTCTTGGACACCCATTTATAGGGAACAAACAAATGGTACAATACCAGGATGTCGAGCATGGACTGATGATTGGAAACAATAACACAGGATCTTCTCCAGGGGATATTCCGGCGTCCTTTGATGCGTACCCTCCAGAGTGGGTTTAACCATATGTAAAGGGACCCCCAGAAACAGGAAAACAGGTGAAGTACCACCAGCCTTCGGTCAAACCAACGGGTAAGAAACCAGATTACCAGGTCGATGATAATCATAACCACCGCGGTAACCAGGAAGAAAGTCCATAGCAATACACTGTATATGATCAATCCAGCATTTTTCATTTCTGCCGCATTTCGATTAATCAGAAAATAGCCTTTACAAAATAATCAATCAGCCGGGGATTGACAAGGCCCGACCCCGACAATCTTTCCCGTATTTCACCGGGTTCATGATCCACACCGGCCAGTATACAGGACAGCCGGTCAAAGAGTTCACGGTCAGCATCATCCGATTTAATTTCAATTCCCATGATCTTCCCCTTTTCCACTTCCAGGTGAATCATGACCTGTTTGCCATTCCAGTTAATCTTCCGGGTCATCTTGTACCTGGGTGAATAACCCATATTCCATTGCCAGGTGCTGTACTTCTGACTGACAAGTTCCCTGACCCGGACCATGTCGTACCCGCTAAACTCATACCTGGCCGAACCCTCAAAGAATCCTGACAGGTGAACGATAAGGTCATTCCGGAATGCTGACACACCTGCCCCGGGTTCCAGGAAATCCACGATGTTCAACACCTGGCTCCGGACAGACTGGACGGCCCTGTCCCTGTACTTTCCCGGCTTTGTCCCGAGGGAAGCCTGTAGTGCATGAAGATCAGATGAAAACAGCAGGGTACCATGATGCAGGACGCGGTTCCGGTAAACATGTTCGGCATTACCGGATATTTTCTTCCCTTCAACCAGGATCTCGTTCCGGCTTCCAAATTCGGCCGGGATCTTAAGATTTTGCAGATAGGTCAGCACAGGCGTGGCATATTCCCGAAAATTTACCAGTTGCCCTTCTTTCCCGTTCAAGATGAAGGAAAAATTCACATTGCCGGGATCATGCCAAACCGTTCCCCCTCCTGATATCCTCCTGACCACAGGAATCCGGTTTTCCAGGATATAAGGCAGGTTAATTTCAGCATAGGCATTCTGATGCTTCCCGATGATGATGGAAGGGTCATTGACATAGATAAAGGTAAAATCACCATCCGTTTCCTTCAGCAGGTACTCTTCGGCTGCAATGTTGAAATATGGATCTGTTGATGGCGAATCCAGGATGAGCATGGTCAATGGTTTAGCTTCAGTGCTTTAATTGAGGTCATGACCTGGTATAATCCATAGGCCAGCAGGCTGCCAAGTACGGCCCCGCCGATGATATCCCCGGGGAAATGAACACCCAGGTAGATCCTGCTGTATCCCACCAGGGTGGCCCATACCAGGATAGCTATCCAGTAATACCGCCTGCGGATAAACAGGCCTGTAAACACGGCTATGGCAAAAGAGTTGGATGCGTGGCTGGAAACAAAACCATACATGCCCCCGCAATAATCATTCACCAGGTGGACCAGTCCGGATATATGAGCCTGGTGGCATGGCCGTAACCTTTGAATGGTTTCTTTGAACAGGTGGACAGAAGCCTGGTCGCTCATGGTAATCAGGACAGCAACCCCCAGTAATATCCATCCGGCCCTCCAACGGAACCGGTAGATGAGGAGTCCCAGGATAAAAAGATACAAAGGCAACCACTGTATCTTACCACTGATGAACCACATCACCCTGTCCATGAAAGGTGCATGCAGACCGTTCAGGAAAAGGAATAATTGTGAATCCCATTGATTGAGTGTTTCGAGCATGATTACGCATTCAGTTCCTGCCAGATCCTGTCTTTCAGGCTGCTGATCCCCTCTCCCGAGACGGAAGAGATGAACTGCCATGGGACCTCCGGAATATCCTCCCTGATCTCATCCTTTAATTCATCATCCAGCAGGTCAGACTTCGAAATGGCAAGTATTCTTTTTTTATCAAGTAATTCCGGGTTATAAGCCTGTAATTCTTTCAGCAATATCCTGTACTCCTGGTGTATATCCTGGCTGTCTGCAGGGATCAGGAAGAGCAGGATGGAATTTCTTTCAATATGCCGCAGAAACCTGATACCCAGTCCCTTTCCATGGCTGGCACCTTCGATGATCCCGGGTATGTCTGCCATGACAAATGAGCGGTCATCACGGTATTGAACTATCCCGAGATTAGGAACCAGGGTAGTGAAGGGATAATCAGCGATTTTGGGTTTGGCGGCTGAAACCACAGACAGGAGGGTAGATTTGCCAGCATTGGGAAATCCTACGAGTCCAACATCAGCCAGGATCTTTAACTCCAGAATATCCCATCCCTCAATCCCGCCCTCACCCGGTTGTGCATACCTGGGGGTCTGGTGGGTGGAGGATTTAAAATGATCATTCCCCAGTCCACCCCTGCCGCCTTGCTGCAGTATCTTTTGTTCTCCATCTGAGGTTATCTCGAAAAGGAATTCATTGCTGTCAGCATCCCTGGCCACGGTACCCAGGGGCACCTCAAGCACCACGTCTGCACCATCGGCCCCGGATTTAAGGCTGCTTGCACCATTTCCCCCGTTCCCTGCCTTGACATGTCTCTTGTATTTAAGGTGGAGAAGGGTCCATAACTGTTTGTTGCCTTTCAGGTAGACATGTCCTCCTCGTCCACCGTCGCCTCCATCTGGACCGCCCTTACGGGTGAACTTGTCACGATGAAGATGTGCAGATCCGGCCCCGCCGTTCCCTGACCTGCAAAAGATCTTTACATAATCTATGAAATTGGATTCAGCCATTTGTTATTGATACGCTACGGCAATGATGCGGTGCAATGCTGATAATTTTCCGGATCAGAGATTTGCTATGGTCCCGGTAAGCCTGCCGAAAATATCCTCGATGCCCCCTACGCCATCTACTCCGCGATATTTGCCCTGTCCCTGGTAATATCCCATGACAGGGGAAGTCTGGTC
>JAZGGT010000095.1:0-3903 GCA_036480555.1 Bacteroidales bacterium
ACCAGGGGTTCCTGTACGGCGACCATGTGCTCGCCCTGCAGTTTCACCTTGAAATTACCCCGCAAATAATAGAAGGCTTATTGCAGCATGCTTCGGATGACCTGACAGCGGGGACCTATGTACAGTCGGTCCCGGAGATAAGGGAAGGCCTGGAATATTGTCCTGAGAACAAGGCTGTTTTATTTAAATTACTGGACAGGTTCCTGGGACCTGTACAAGAAAAATAATCTTTATGAACCAAACATCGGTGGATATCAGGGATGTCTCCAAGTCTTATGGAGATGTGCTTGCCCTGGAGGGAATCAGCTTCCTAGTGGAGAGGGGTGAGTTATTCGGACTTATCGGTCCCGATGGAGCGGGAAAGACCTCCCTGTTCAGGATACTGACAACCCTCCTCCTGCCGGATGAAGGAACGGCTGCAGTGGAAGGATTTGATGTGGACGGGGATTTCAGGGAGATCAGGAAAATAACCGGGTATATGCCTGGGAGATTCTCCCTCTACCAGGATCTGACAGTTGAGGAGAACCTGTCATTTTATGCTACTGTTTTCGGGACTACCGTGGAGGAGAATTATGACCTGATCAAGGATATTTACATCCAGATTGAACCTTTCAAAAAACGGCGGGCAGGTAAATTATCCGGCGGGATGAAACAAAAACTGGCCCTTTCATGTGCCCTGATACATAAACCCAGGGTATTGATACTGGATGAACCGACCACCGGGGTGGATACAGTTTCACGTAAGGAATTCTGGGAGATGTTAATCAGGCTGAAGGGATCTGACCTGACAATACTGGTTTCGACACCTTATATGGATGAAGCGGAACTCTGCGACAGGGTAGCCCTGCTACAGGATGGAAAATTACTTTCCGTAAATACACCTTCGAAGATCAAGGAGAACTACCAGCAACAGCTATGGGCTTTAAGGGCAGAGAATATGTACCGCTTGAAGAGCGACCTGGCAGGATATGAAAATACCCGGAGTGTATTTCTTTTTGGCCGGGATCTGCATGTAACATTGAAAGGGGGCAATACCCCGGAGGACCTGCATGTATGGCTGGAAGAGATGGGACACCAACAGATACATATAGAGGCGATACAGCCCGGTGTGGAGGATTGTTTCATGGAACTTATGTCAAAAGAGGAACAAAACTATGCATTATGAACCAGGATAAAAAGGTTATAGAGGTCAGGAATATGGTGAAAAAATTCGAAAATTTTATCGCCAACGACCACCTGACATTTGATGTCAGTGAGGGTGAGATATTTGGATTCCTGGGAGCGAACGGGGCCGGTAAAACAACTGCCCTCAGGATCCTATGCGGATTATCACTCCCGACCAGTGGAGAGATCAGGGTGGCCGGATACAATATTTACACCGACAGGGAAAAGATCAAGAAGAACATATGGTACATGAGCCAGAAATTTTCCCTGTATGAGGATCTCAAAGTATACGAGAACATACGGTTCTATGCAGGGATCTATGGCCTGGGGAGGAAATATATCAAAGAGCGTACGGAACAACTACTTGAAACACTGGGATTACAGGATGTCAGGAACAAATTGATCACAGAGCTGCCACTGGGATGGAGGCAGAAACTTGCCTTTTCCGTGGCGATCTTTCATCAAC
Source organism: Bacteroidales bacterium (assembly GCA_036480555.1). Classification (GTDB taxonomy): domain Bacteria; phylum Bacteroidota; class Bacteroidia; order Bacteroidales; family SM23-62; genus SM23-62. Next base: position 1,631 of record JAZGGT010000095.1, read on the forward strand.
CCAGCATTGTTTTCCTCGATGAGCCGACAGGAGGTGTGGATCCTGTTACGCGCAGACAGTTCTGGGACCTGATCTACCAGGCATCACATGACGGGATAACGGTCTTCGTAACCACCCATTACATGGATGAAGCAGAATATTGTGACCGTGTCAGTATCATGGACGCAGGAAAAATAGAAGCCATCGATTCCCCGGGAGGATTAAAATCCACCTATAATGCAAAGAATATGGATGAAGTGTTTTTATCCATTGCCAGATAAATTTCAGATCATGAAGAGGTTTACAGGATTTGTCATCAAGGAATTTATTCATATCATCAGGGATTTCAGGACCCTGCTGATCTTGTTTGCCCTTCCGGCAGTGCAGCTATTGATCTTTGGTTATGCTGTAACCAATGAATTGAAAGATATCAGAGTGGCTGTATTTGACCAGTCCCGTGACAGGTTCTCCCGTGACATTACCAACAAGATCATGGCATCTGAATATTTCATATTTGACGGGTACCTGGAAAGCATGCATGATATTGAAGCCAGGTTCAAGGAAGGCATGGTCAAACAGATCATTGTGTTCGAACCGGATTTCGGGTACAAACTGATGAGGGAAAAAACAGCCGATATCCAATTGATTGCTGATGCATCCGATGCGAATACAGCCAACCTGGTGGTGAATTATACTTCGGCCATAATACAGGATTATATATTTGGACTTCAGGCTGATGCCGGGGGACTGCTCAGGATACGGCCGGAAGTCAGGATGATGTATAATGAAAGCATGAAGGGCGCCTTCATGTTTGTACCCGGCGTCATGGCCTTAATCCTGATGATCGTTTCAGCCCTCATGACATCCATAACCATCACCAGGGAAAAGGAGATGGGGACCATGGAGACCCTGCTGGTATCACCACTTCGGCCTTTGCAGATCATCTTCGGTAAAGTCACGCCCTATGTGGTACTTTCATTTATCAACGCCGTCACCATAGTGGTGATAGGATATTTTGTATTCGGCTTGCCGGTGCACGGAAGCCTGGCCCTGTTGCTGTTTGAATGCCTGCTATTCATCAGTGTGGCACTGGCACTCGGTATTTTCATCTCGACCATGGTTGAGACCCAGCAGATGGCTATGTTCTACTCCATTATGATGCTGATGCTCCCGACCATTCTGCTTTCCGGGTTTATCTTCCCGGTTGAGAATATGCCCGTGATCCTTCAGTGGTTAAGTCACATAGTGCCGGCCAAATATTTTATTATAATAGTGAAAAGCATCATGTTGAAAGGTACCGGCATGGCCTTTATCTGGAAAGAGACCCTGGTACTCATTTTCATGATGCTGTTCTTTATTGCCAACAGTGTTAGACGGTTTAAAATCAGGTTAGCATGAGAACAATTATCTACCTGTTACAGAAAGAATTCATCCAGGTATTCCGGAACAAATTCATGCTACCGATCATATTTGTCGTTCCCATTGTACAACTCGTCGTACTCGTATTTGCTGCCACCCTGGAAATGAAAAACATTGAAGTGGTAGTGGTAGACAAAGACCTGTCAAATGTGTCACGCAGGATGGTTGGTGCCTTTGAAGCATCTCCCTTTTTTAAAATTGTGGATTTTACCTTCTCAATTGAGGAAGGGGAAGATAAACTTCGGGCGAATGCTGCCGATATTGTGCTTCATATCCCCCAGGGGTTTGAGCGGTCGTTGAACCGTGAGAATGATGCCCGGGTACAGGTCCTGGCAGATGCTGTGAATGCTACGACAGCGGGTCTCTCCAATGCATATGCATCAGCTGTGATCATGGATTTCAATGAACGTATCCTGGTAGAACGGTTGGGGCCTGTTACTGGACAGGTTCAGAAGGTCAGGATCAGGTATTCATTCTGGTACAATCCTGACCTGAATTACAAGATCTTTATGCTTCCCGGGATCCTGGTGATCCTGGTTACCTTGATCGGGATGATACTCACGGGACTGAACCTTGTCAGGGAAAAAGAGCTGGGTACGGCAGAGCAGATCAATGTGACCCCCATCCGTAAGTACCAGTTCATTATCGGGAAACTGGTTCCCTTCTGGATCATTGCCCTAATGGAGCTGAGTTTCGGGCTTTTCATCGGCAAGATACTTTTCAATCTTCCCACCGTGGGAAGCCTTCCCCTGTTGTTCCTGTTTGCCTCGGTCTACCTGCTTGTGGCCATGAGCATTGGCCTTTTCCTCTCGGCCATATCCAGTTCACAGATACAGGTGATGTTCCTGATCTTTTTCTTTTTTATCACATTTGTG